>SBAT01000426.1 GCA_005240105.1 Chloroflexota bacterium | reverse complement strand
GAGCAATCCCGAAGGACCAAATACCTTCAGAGACAACATTGCCAGGAATACGCAAAAGACCAATATGCCAATAGCAATTTTGAGGAAAAACTGCTGAGTCTCTTGTATTGTGCCTTTGTGTCCGTCTGAATCATTGAAGAGTTTTTCCGGATCTAAGTCATCCCCGTCCGCTTTCTTGGGTGCGTCAACCGGTTTTGTCATCCTTGCGTCCCAGGGGCCTTGCAAATTCACGACCTTTCTAGTCAGGAAGACACCCTGTCCAACTTGTTTTGTGAATGTACCGGCCATTGTTGGGCGCCCATCTTCGGCGAATGTCACTTTACCTTCGCAGGCGATTGGTTTGCCTTCTGGAGCGTCGTCAGTCCCCACATATTGTTTTTTGAAAGAGATATTTGGCGGCTGGAATTTTCCTGAGAAAACATATTTGTCCGGATCCGCGCCATTGCCTTGGATCTTAGTTCCGCTTTGCTCCAGGTAGAATTTGCCTTTGCCGATTTTTCGATCTATCTGGTAGCGATTCTCCCAGTATCCAGACAGTGAGGGCATATCACCCAAACTCTGGTTGGCAATAAGGTCACCAAATGCGCCACCAACAAGGCCGGTTACTGGTCCAATGAGACGGAAGCCCAAGAAAAGAACCACGATGCCGATGACAATTAGAGCGCCTTTCGGCACAGATCGACCGGCAATTTCCACCTCTTCGGTGAGCATTTTCCATGGTGCTGGCTTGCCTTCTTGTGGTTCTGGTTCGTCATCAAGATCATGTTTTGCTTTATTGCTGGCACGTCTGGCTAATAGACCACGCACTTGTTGCGCTTGAGAGGCGCTGTCGTCTTTCGATGTGTCCGAATCTTGTGTCTTATTTGTCGTGTAAGCAGGTTCTGTACTTGCCTTGCTGGCATCATTTCCCCAGGCAGGAGGCAGCGGTATGCCTGGCGAAGGTTCAAACGATTCTTTGGCGAATGGATTTGGTGCTGATTCTGTTGGATTGGGCGCCTCTGGCGACGGTTCGATTGGGGCAGGATCAAATAGCTCAAAGCTCTTACTTGGTTGTGCACTTTGGGCAGTAGGCACGGCAGAGAATCCAGCTGATGAAGTAGCCGGCGGTGCCATCGGGCTGAACGATGGAGCAGGAGCTAGAGTAGGCGGTTGTGCCTGCGGAGCCGGCATGGAAGGAGGCACTTGCGCGGGTTGTTGTGGCTCCTGAGTGGCGGGTATTCCGGCAATGGCATTAGGTGCCGCCGGTTGGGTTTCGGCTGCAAAATCTTGATCGTTAATAGGGCTTCTCTGATGAAACGTTTGAATGGATACTTGCGGAGTAGCCTGGCTCGGTATTTCTGGAAAATCTTCCTGAGGATGAGGCTCTGGAATTACGGGTTCTGGCTCTGGTTCCGGTTCTTGTCCCAAGAGGTCAAATATCTTTTGCGCATCAGCTGTCCTTGATGTTGGTTTGCCGGTGCCTGCTGAGCCAATAATGCTACTGAATTGGGAGCTGGCAAAAGAAGCTTCAGCTTCAGCGGCGAAGTTTGGCTCCTGGACTGGATCGATCTGTACAGGTGGCGTGCTTATGCCGTAAGTAGTTGTCTCTGAGGACATCGGCTGATAATCACCGTTGCCTCCATTGTCGTCATGGCTGCCGTTTCCTCCGTTGTAGTTTTTGAATTTTTGCTCTATAAGGGCTTTTTCCAGTACCAGTGGATCCGGGCTTAGAGCCACTACTAGGGGCAGTGAAGACTGAGCTATGATAGGTAGCGACGTCGGGGAGAATTTTGTGACGTACGCGCCACATCCGATGCAGAATTTTGCTCTGCCCCTGATGAATGAGCCGCAGCTTTGGCATACAAGAATGTCCAATAAGGGAAACTCCCGCGAAACTAGTAAGACTACCTATACTTCGATAATAGCGTTAATTACTAATTTAGTGCAGAAAAACCACTTGGTAGGACTGGAAACCCAGTCCTCGCGGGCTTTTAAGAATTATCGGATCTATACTGGGGACAGGTTAAAACTTTGGATAGAGCTGATAATCAACAGGCGACGTTAAACAGCAATGGCTTTGGGGAAAGCTTTAATTGATCAATGTAGAATTGCTGCCGGCAATTAGGAAGGCAACAACAAATGGCAAGTGAGGAAAAGGGCGGTTATCCGGAAAATCCGGAAGGAGGCGGCGTAAACCCGCCTGCTGAAGGTTCAGCCTCTTTGTCTACTAGGAGAGCCAGATTGCGTGGTTCTCTTGGTCAAGCCAACACTCGGGATGATATAAAAGCTATGGCTGAACAGGATTCTCAAATTTTGCCTCAACCCACGCAGGCTGCAGGAGTGATACCGGCAATGGTGCCAGATCAAACAGCCTCAATTCCTGCTGATTTTGATCCTTCAGGAATCATTGATGTCTTGCGCAATGTGGAAAAATCGCTTGGGCAAATGGCCGGCAAGGTAGAGACAATTGATGCAGGCAGTTTAGATGAGTTGTTGAATGTTTGTGCAACTAATGTCGCTGCTGTTCAGGGATTAGCTCAAGAGCAGCTTGAGACCTTGAAAGAGTTGAAGGACACATTAGCTAATCAGACGTTCTATGAGATTGGTATCAAGCTTAATGGTCTAACTGATACTATCGCTCAGGCAATGGAGCCCACCAAGGCTCTGGCTGATTTGATTGATGTCCTTGATCAGATGGTTGCCACCATGCAAGACCGCGAACAACGCATGGGTAATGAAATTACATCAGATCAATTAGTTACGAACCTGGCTGATCAGTTAGCCAACGGCACAATTGATTCTTGGACATTTAAGTGTGCCTATATGGCAATTTTCCCAGAAGACCATCCAGCTGATCTTCTGCGCAGACTTGTGGAACTTTTAGGAACTCAGAGACTGACCGAAGATTTATTTCGCGCCGCCTATGAAGCCGTGCAAGCGCCAAGTCCGCCGAAGCGTGCAGGTGTAGCTGTAAAGGCCGGCGGTCGGGTCGGGGATGATGTTCTTGAAGAGTTAATTGCTGTTGAGAACGAAGAAATTGCTGCTCAGTTGGAAGCGTTGCATTCTGCAAATGAAGAGCTTCAGCGAGCTATGCAAGAACGCGAACAAGAATTTGAAGAATTGCTGCAAGCCAATCAACAAGAAAAAGACGAGTTGAAGACTCGCTATGAAGAATTTGTTGAACGTTATGAGGAAGTGGCAAATCAAGCCGAACAGCGCGAAGGAGAGTACCAATCTCTGTTGACGAACAAAGAAATGGCTCTGACCGAGAAGGAATCAGAAGCGGCAATGCTTCGCCATCAGATTGAGGAATTGAGAAGTGAGACGGAGCATATGGTGAAAGATATGCAGTCTCAACTGACTGAAATAAAGAAGGTCAAACAAGATACAAAGCCTGCTGCCGAGTCATCGCGCAAGAGCCAATCATCGAGTTTCTTCGATACGGCACCAGCACCGCCCAAGCCTCAATCCGGCTTCGAGCCTGCCGTGCCTGTGCATGAGCGTGAAATTGCCGCTAAACAAGCGTCACAACCGGCTGCACAGCCAGCGGCACCTGCTCCCGCGCCAGCACCGGCGCAGCCTCAGGCTCAAGTACCAGCGCAACCCCAGGCACAAGTACCAGCGCAACCCCAGGCACAAGCACCGGCGCAGCCTCAGCCACAACCAGCCGCTCCAGTGCAGCAGCCAGCCGCTCCTGCTTCAGTACCAGGCGCTCCCACGACTGGACTTACCTCCGGTCCGGGAAGTTATGGCTCAGGAGTTAGAGCTCAAGTCTTTGAAGTTATAGTAAGGCAAGCACTTGCCGGCGCACATTGGCGTGAAATCTGCGCAGGACCGATGCAGGTCAACAACATCAGTCCGGAAGAAGTCGAAGCTGAAGTGAAGCGCAGACAAGCTCTATTGAATAAATAGGTTAATCGCGCAAAAACACGCCAAAGAGTGCCACCGTTAGCCGGCGGCACTTTCAAAAGTATTTTGAACAATTGGCTTTAATTATTGCAGTTGCGCTTACTTGGCCGGAGGTGCAGGTACGCCAACCGCGTTACCAGTATTCCTAGAATATACTGCTTGTATTTGGTCGACACTAAGCTGCAGCATTGGCAAGCTCGAAACAACTTCTGTAGTGAGGTAGAACATGATTGCGGCTATCGCGCTTGTACACAACATAACTAGTACTCTGGTAAAACGCCCTTGGTCTTCAATCTTCTTGGACAACGCGCCAATTTGCTCGGACAGATTTCCTTCTTGACTCATGAGTCCCTACTTCCTCTCGTATTTGGATTTTGAGTGTTTCCGCACCCTTGAGATTATAGCTCCATTTCTGGTCTTATATCTTGTGGTAGAGAAGCCATCTGATCTATACACGTCAGGCAGTCCAATAAAACATTTTCGTCGCTGTTTGTAATGGTTCTGAAATCTATTATTACCCGTTCATTATCGATTATCGGAATAACTGGAGTAGGTGCTTGGCGCAATAATTTGGCCAGCCTAGAGGCAGAAATTTGCGCGTTGACGACCAATCCAAAACTAGCAAGGGTAGTCTCAGGAAGGCTGCCCCCGCCTGCTTTTGAGGATGTTGCCGTGATGCTCAGCTGGAGGTTTTTCAATTGCCCGTTTGTGGTTTCAACAAAAGCTTCAACACGGTTTCTTATGTCCTTAGCAGTTAATTTTGTCATTGCCAGAATAGGAATGGCATCCTCGTAACTGGGTGTCAGATAATCGGCAAGAAGAGATTCAAGAGCGGAAATAATCAACTTGTCCGGACGCAGGCAGCGATACAAGGGATTCTTTCTCAGTGCTTTTACGAGCTTGCGATCTCCAAGCACTATTCCTGCTTGCGGACCGCCTAGCAATTTGTCGGCTGATATTGTCACTAAGTTGATGCCTTTTTGGATGACTTCGGCAACAGGCGGTTCGGATGTACCGATGCAATCGTAGAAATTAGTTAGTGCCCCTGATCCCAGGTCTTCGACCAGAGGTATTTTATGTTTGCTCGCCAATTGCACCAGCTCTTCACGGCTAGCTTCCTCGCAAAAACCGGATATAGCAAAGTTTGAGCGATGGCAGCGTAAGAGTATCCCCGTCCTATCGGAGATGGCTTGCTGATAATCTTTGATGCGGGTTTTGTTGGTCGTGCCAACTTCCTTGAGTCTGCCGCCGGCTGAAAGAATTACCTCGGGCAAGCGAAAGCTGCCGCCAATTTCAATTAGCTCTCCGCGAGAGACAACCACATCACGCTTATGCGCAAGGGTGTTTACGACAAGAAAAACGGCAGCAGCATTATTGTTGACGACAAGCGCGGACTGGCAGCCGGTTAAAAGTCCCAGCAATTCTTCTATATAAGTAGTGCGTTCGCCGCGCTCTCCTGCTTCCAGGTCATATTCAAGGTTTGAGTAGTGCCGGCCTATTTCAGAAATGTTATCGAGCGCTTGTTTTGGCAGAGGCGCGCGACCTAAATTGGTATTGAGGACGACACCTGTGCCGTTAATAACGCGACGAAGACGAGGCTTTATCAGCGAAATGGCTTTTTGGCGGACTTTATCGGCGATTTCATCAAGTTCCTGCATAGGACTTGTGCCTTCACGTATGTCGTTAAGTTCAGCTCTAATGAGGCGTGTGAGAATTTCCCGACGCACTAATTGGCTGGTCTCTTCCATTACCGGGTGGCGCAGGACCTTATCAACCTGGGGTATATGTTGTTTGGGTTGAGCTTTCTTCATGGAAATACATGATAATTCATCGATTATCTCTTGTCAGAAGCACTTAAACGGAACACAATGAAATTATGACTATATTCACTAGCAGATTAAGGCTGGGGTCGTAAAAGATGGGCAAAAGCTTACGAAGCACGACACTATACCAAGACCGTGACTGGCTGTACCAAAAGTACGTTAAGGAAAAGCTGAGTACAGTCGAGATTGCCCGTATTTACCGGGAAACGGAAAACCGCTGGTGTGATCCCAATACTATTTCACGCTGGCTCAAGAAGCACAAGATTTCCATGCGCTCGCTGGCCGAAGCTCAGCAGTTGAGGCACGGAAGCAATTAAAGCTCCGTCGATGTCAAGATTTTTTGTTGTAAGTAAGAACAAAGACGGCTGAATGCTGAATTGAGCGCTTTGATTTGTTTCTCAAGGTCATTCCATTCTTCGCCCTTGATTGCTTCTTCAATTTCGCGACTAATCAGAACCATTTCGGTGGCATAGACCGCCGCACACGATCCCTTGAGTTTGTGCACAAAGAACCTCAGAGTGTTCAAGTCTTTGTTATCGACACTAAGAGAAATTTGGGCAAGCATTGTCGAGGTTGATTCAACATACTCTTTCAGCAGCTCCGAGCCTGCTTTGTGACCATAGGTCTCCTCAAATACTTCCAAATCAATTGGTGCGGCAATATGTTTAGTATCTTCTGCAATAGGTTTGATGTCAGCCAGCTT
Source organism: Chloroflexota bacterium (assembly GCA_005240105.1). GTDB lineage: Bacteria > Cyanobacteriota > Vampirovibrionia > Obscuribacterales > Obscuribacteraceae > SBAT01. Next base: position 13,832 of record SBAT01000426.1, on the reverse strand, counting down.
TTGTATAAATCTAACTGGTCCTGATTGATCGAGCCAGCGGTTGAGGATTTCTCCTAGTTTCTTTGATGTGACTGGCTTGCTAATGTAATCATCCATGCCGGCCGAGAGGCACTGATCTCTGTCTTCCGACATTGCATGAGCGGTGAGGGCAACAATCGGCGTATGCCTGCCCGTGAGGGCATCGAGTTTGCGAATGGCATTCGTTGCCTCAAAACCGTTCATTTCAGGCATCTGGCAATCCATTAGTACCAGTCCATATTTTGTTCTTGAGACAGCCTGTACTGCTTCTTTGCCATTACCCACAGCGTGTGCTGCATAGCCGAGCTCTTTGAGCATCAGCAAAACTACTTTCTGATTGATGGCATTGTCTTCCACTACCAGAATTGATTTTCCTGAGCCTCCGCGGTCTTTTGGTATAGTCGTGCCGGTTTGGTTTGTGACCTTTTCTTTTTCCGGCAAGCCGACGAGCACATTGGCGATGCAGTCAAACAATTGTGATTGCTTGATTGGTTTTTGCAGATATGCTGAATAACCTGCTTCCAGTGCCTTTTGACCAAGCGTTTGATCTTCTGAGGCACTCATCAAGACAAGCTTTAAATCTGCCAGTGCTTGAATGTCTTTGAGCGACCTCGATAATTGTAGGACCAAATCTTGTCCCATTGCTCCGTCGACGATGGCGACGTGAAACGGATCTGTAGCAGGTGAGCTAACTAAAGCTGACAAAGCCTCGCTGCCATTCTTAGCTGATGACGAGCGCATTCCCCAAGATTGTGCGTAGGACTCCACTATTTCCTTGGCACCACTTAAGCCTTCCACTATGAGAAGGTGAGTGTTTTCCAGAGCGAATTCACCTGCATCCGGTTTAGCGACAGCAGCTTGGCTGATTTTAAGCGGAACGGTAAACCAGAATGTTGAACCCTTGCCCGGTTTGCTTGTTAATTCAAGCTGACCGCCCATTAATTCAACCAAGCGTTTGCAAATTGATAAACCTAGACCTGTTCCGCCATACTGGCGTGCAATTGCTTGATTGGCTTGAGTAAACGGCTCAAACAATTGGTCCATTTCTTCTTCTTCGATGCCAATGCCCGTGTCCGAAACGGCAAAGCGAACAACGACATCGTCGTCCTTGAAGCCATTTACAGTTGCTCTAATAGTCACCTCACCCTGGTCTGTGAATTTGACGCTATTGCTAAGCAAATTTAGCAAGACTTGTCTTATCCGTGCTTGATCTCCGGATACGGGGGCTGGGATATCCGGTGAAACATAGGTCATAAGCGAAATATTTTTTTCGCGTGACTTATTAGCCAGCATTTCCGCGGTCCCTTCTACCAGAGACAATACATCAAAGTCAACTAACTCCAGACCAAGTTTGCCTGCTTCAATCTTGGAAAAATCAAGAATGTCATTGATCAGTTCCAGTAGATTTTCGCCGGAATTGTTTATGATGTTTGCGTATTGCAGTTGTTCGTAGCTGAGTTTTGTGCGTGAAAGCAAGTCACTCATGCCTATGACGGCATTTAACGGCGTGCGGATTTCGTGCGACATATTGGCTAAGAACTCCGATTTTAGCCGCGAGGCAGCCAATGCTTGGTCGCGAGCTTGGGCAAGTTCAACCAACATCTCTTCCTGAGCCAGAGCGTGCGATCGCTTTAGGCTCTTCATAGTGTCGCCGCTCCAGGCAATAATTGCTAATAGATATGAGCAAATGAGGCAGATAGCAAATATTGCCAAGCTCAGAGAAGTTAGGAAGAAACCTTCAGACAGGCTGCCCGGTTCAACAAGTGCCAGCCAAACTAAAAGTACAATCATTGTGGGATAAAGTCGTCTTGCCACCATGCCGGTAATTTTGTTATTGCTTAGAAGAGCACCCAGTCCCACGTCAAAGCGGGAGAGCGTCAGGGCAGAAACGGCAAGTAGGTATAAGAATGCCGTATTGGTCGGCATATAGCTGAAGCGGATAAACTGCTGGATAAAACTAAAATCTACGAGTTGACTGGCGATTGATATGAATGGTGACAAAAAGAGCAGTTGGCTTGTATAACGCCACACTTGATCGAGGTGAAATTTGGTAGAGCGCAGGAGCAAAAGCGAAACGCCGGTTAATACTAGTTCTAGGTAGTACAGGCTAAAACCAGCCTGTTGTGACTGCCCGGCTGTCAGTTGTACTGCAAATTTGCCTGCTTGATCAGTTGCACAAGATAGGTTCAAATTGCAGCCTATAAGTCCCACAAGACCTGCTGCTAAAAGACAGATGGACAGGGAAAGACCCAGGCAGCGTAAGAGTTTTAGTCCTTTTCCTCTGGTTAGAAGAATTGTTGCCAGGCTAAAGAGAATGACGGATATTGCTTCTTCGCTGCCGGCAATATTTGTAATGAGCGTAGACGGTATGGGCAATATGAGCCCGGAATAGGCCAGTAAAATCAAAACTGCTATGACCGAGGCCGTGATGCTCAAGCATAGCGAGCAAGTTTTGAGGAATTGTCTCAGTTGTGAACTATTTGGCACTGCTTCGCCTTTTCTACAAAGGATTTAGGAAACTGTCTCCCAAAGCGATTAGCACTCTCCTAATACCAACATACCAAATTGGCTATTAGCGTTGTTTAAGGGTTCGCATGGAGCGAAGCAAGAGCTGCGATGAGCAGTTCGTCGCGAAGCGAATGACGCTAGCCGGATGGCTAGCGAAGGCGCTGGCTCTGCTGCGCCGGAGCGTTGTTTGAAATATGCGCCCGATTGTAAATCAATTGCGAACAGGAACGGCAAGCTCTACTTGCTTTTCGGTTGATGTTTTTGTTGCCTGGGCTTTTAGAAATGTCTCAAGGTCGCTATCCAGCGAACTCCAGGAGATGTCTTTAGCGATAGTGGCGAAGACTTTGTTGATAACTGGATTTTTGTGTTTGCAATAGTTGGTTAACGGCACAAGGCTATGTCCGACGTCCAGCTTGGCTCTATAGCCTGTCTGTCCGCTCTGAAATTCGCTGGCACCGGATTTCAGGACCCAGTTTAGAGCCGATTCCCAGAGGCGGAAGTAGAGGTGGAATGAATCTGATTGGTGATAGTCAATGCCCAGGAATTTGTTGATTACGCGGTCTTTAAAGCGGAATAAGAGCATGAATGCAACCAGATCTTTAGTTTCGCTTGAGCGTAATAATACAAACCAGGACGTGTCCCAACTGGCAATTAACTGGAAGAATTCCGGTGTCAATTTTTCAAATTTAGTCTTTGCCCGGTCGTATGTTTGGTAGAAAAGTCCCAGTATTTCCTTGAGGACTTCTGGTCCTGGATTTTGAATTACTTCTGTATCCAGTCCAATGAGTTGTTGGCTCCGCTTCAATTTTTTCTTGAGGTTGTGCCGTTTTGAACCCTTGAGACTTTTGTAGTAATCCTCAATCCGATCGCTGGACAATTGCACAAGCGTGCCAGGGAAACTAACCATGCGGAACATGCTAAATTCTTCTGTTAAACCATCGAGAGTTTCAGCATCATATTCATTCATGTCTTTCCAGACAATCATTGGTGCATTGAGAGCGGCAGCCTTTGCTTCAACAGCTGCGAAAAGCTCATGAGCGATTTGTGACAGGTGAACTCCCGGCACGAGACCAACAGTACCTTCTTCAGCACATGGTGAACCTATAAATAAAGTATGTTGATAAGCCAAACTCGCCTTGAATTTGCTGAGTGTCTTAAGCACAAACGAAATAGCCGGCGGCATGACTAGATCAATGGGCACCTTCATGGAAAAAACAGGGGCTATGCCGACGGGGAATTTATCAATAGAGATAAGAGCATAAGCAAACTTGAATTGATCGTGAAGTTGGCTGCCGTCCAGCGTTTTGTACCACCACGAACCCTCCAGCGGAGCTGGAAAGCAATCGCGCCAGAGATTTTCGTCAATCTCATTTGCCTTTTCAAACCAGGTAATTGTCACCGGATTTTCCTTCATTACCTCAGTCCTACCATGGTGGTACCACTAATAATCAGAACGATGCCCATCCATCTCTGTGCCGTCAGCCTTTCTTTTAAAAAGAAGAGAGACAAAAGAGCCACACCGACAAGACTTAGGCTGCACATAGGATGTGCAATGCTTACGTCAACCAGGTGCAAAACATAAGACCAGAGCATGACTTGCATGACGTAGATACTTATTGCCAGCACTATCCATCTTCTGGAATTGTCAGAAGTGGCACCTTTCTTGAAACAAAACTGGCAACACGACTCCAGTGCCACTGTACCAAGAACAAGAAGTAATCCCAATAACTGCATTACTTACTCCCCGCTTCAGAGAGTGACAAGTCTTTTTTCACTTCGCGAGTCAGGTCTTCCAGATCCGTCTTGTGCTTAGTCGTACTGATAAACCAGACTCCGGCAAGAATAAGCGCAACGCCTGCCCATCGTGTTAGGGTGACATCTTCATGAAGGAGCGTCGCTGAAAAAAGCAAGATGGTGATGTTGCTTAGAGAAGTAATCGGCTGTGCAAAACTCAAATCAACATGCTTCAGCACATGCATCCAATTGACGTACTGCACAACAAATATCAATGCTGCTCCAATGAACAAAGGCTGAGCAAGCGTACCCAAAATCGTTTCAATAGCCGTGGCTGAGCTGGGAATATTCATCTCAGCGGCTTTCCAGCTGATTTGAACGGCAGTATCCAGGACCACAGCAAGAATTAGCCCGAACCAAATATGTAGCGGCAATTTCGGCATCTTGATATTTTACCTCACATAACGCTCCGGTTCCGGCGAAGCGTTATTCATAACGCTTCGCCTTCACCTTCGCTTGCCATCCGGCAACCGGGCTGCGCGCCGCTGCGACCTGCTCACCGCAGCTCTTGCTTCGCTTCTACTTATTTAACCTTACAAAATCGACACCCAGCCGAAGGCCATCATGGCGGCGGTGGTGAAATACAAGACAACTTCGCGGCCGCCGGCTATGTAGTACGTGGAGTAGGCGACAATACAAAAAGTTGGACGCCAAAAATGTATGGATGCCTCTTTGACGGCGAAATAGCCGAACATGAGACCGAACATTACGGGTAGACCTAAGAAAAAGACGTCAAATAGCATGATTTTTTTGTGCACGTTGCCCGGAATCAGCATAAAACCGGAGCTGGGCTCGTGTCCATGGGGGTTTGCCCATTTCATTAATGCTGCTTTACCTGGGAAACCGGGTAAGCTATGCCTATACATATGATCAATTCAGAGGAATTAGTTTTTGGCAAAAATGCCGTGCTCTCATTTCTAGAGCAGGCCGACGCTGGGCAATCTGGTGATAAGAGCCCATTGCAAAGCTTTGCCAATGAAGGGCAAGTGCTCGATGCCCTATCTAAACTGAAGGTGGCCGGTGGCGGTCAGTCAATCAAGCTGCCGGACATAAAGGAACTTAAACGCCTCTCCGGAATAAAGATTAACAAGCTCCTCATCCAAAACGGGCTTGCCCACGACGGTCGCATAGATCGCATCCTGGAATTAGCCAAGTCTCAAAAGGTTCCGGTGCAATTTTGTGAGAAGCGAAAACTGGATCAAATTGTCGGACCGGACAAGCGCCATCAAGGCGTTTTGGCATTGATAAGTGCTGCAGAAATGTGGCCTCTGGAAGCCTTTTTAGTAAAGCTGGAACTGGACAGGCAAAAAGCAGAACTTGCCGGATCCAATATGGAAGGATATATGGTCGCTGTTGCCGACGGCATCGAAGACCCACATAATCTGGGGGCAATTATTCGCACAGCCGAAGCTGCCGGTGTGAAAGCTTTGTTGGTTCCACAAAGGCGTGCTACCGGATTGACCTCAACCGTGGCCAAGATAAGTGCCGGCGCAATTGCCTCTTTGCCAGTAGTCCGCGTGTCTAATTTGGTTTTTGCAATCGAGACCTTGAAGAAATTTGGTTTCTGGGTTGTTGGCTTGGATGTCTATGCTGAAGAAATGTATTGTGATTCGGACTTAAAACGTCCTTTAGCTGTGGTCATCGGCTCCGAAGGTCAAGGCATGTCGCGGCTAATGCGCGAGCATTGTGACTTTTTGGTAAAATTACCAATGCTTGGCAAGGTCGAATCGTTGAATGCCTCGGTGGCGGCAGGAATTCTTTTTTACGAGGTCGTACGCCAGAACATGCCAAGTGCTAATAGCAAAAAAGCCTTCAAAGCCTGAATTTGACATGGTAAAATTTGCCTTCGCTCGCTTGTGCCGGTGTAGCTCAATGGCAGAGCAACGGTTTTGTAAACCGTAGGTTGCGGGTTCGATTCCCATCACCGGCTAATTTATGGGGGCGGCTGTCCGAGTGGCTAAAGGAGACGGGCTGTAAACTCGTTGGCGTAAGCCTACGCTGGTTCGAACCCAGCGCCGCCCAAATTTTTTTCTGTGGTAGTGGTGGATAGACAATCGAATAAAATGGACGCATTGCCCAAGTAGCACAGAGGTAGTGCACCCCCTTGGTAAGGGGGAGGTCACGAGTTCAATTCTCGTCTTGGGCTCCATTTATTTATCTCATTGTTAATATTTCAGGTCCAAAATGGACGTACATATATATCAAGGTAGTAATCTACTCAATTACGTGTTTCAAAAAACATATGACTAAGGAGAACTAATAGGATGGCCAGGCAGAAGTACGAAAGAAATAAGCCCAACGTAAACGTTGGCACTATTGGTCACGTTGACCACGGTAAAACAAGTTTGACCGCTGCCATTACCTTAGTTTTGTCAAAGCTGGGTAAAGCAAAGTTCAAAAAGTATGACGAAATCGATGCCGCTCCAGAAGAGAAGGCTCGTGGTATCACAATCAACACAGCCCACGTCGAATACGAAACAGATGCACGTCACTACAGTCACGTTGACTGCCCAGGACACGCCGACTACATCAAGAACATGATTACCGGTGCTGCCCAAATGGACGGCGCAATTCTGGTTATCTCAGCTTCCGACGGTCCAATGCCCCAGACCCGTGAGCACATTTTGCTCGCTCGTCAGGTAGGCGTTCCTTACATCGTCGTATTTATGAACAAGTGCGACATGGTTGATGATCCGGAACTCTTGGATCTCGTCGAAATGGAAGCCCGTGAACTTCTCACCAAGTACGAATTCCCTGGTGACACCATTCCATTCATCCGCGGTTCCGCCTTGAAGGCTCTCGAAGGCGATGCTGCTATGGAAGCCAAAATCAATGAGCTGATGAAGGCCGTTGACGAATACATCCCAACACCAGAGCGTGAAATCGACAAACCGTTCTTGCTCGCTGTTGAAGACGTATTCTCGATTACCGGTCGTGGCACCGTTGCCACAGGTCGTATCGAGCGCGGACAAATCAAAGTCGGTGACGAAGTCGAAATTATCGGTTTGGCCGATACATTGAAGACAACCGTAACAGGCGTTGAAATGTATCAGAAGACTTTGGACTCCGGTATTGCCGGTGACAACGTCGGTATTTTGGTTCGTGGTATCGACAAGAGCCAGATCATGCGCGGTCAAGTTATCGCCAAGCCTGGTTCGATCAAGCCACACACCAAGTTCAAAGCTCGCGTATACGTCTTGAGCAAAGAAGAAGGTGGACGTCACACTCCATTCTTCCCAGGCTACAGACCACAGTTCTACATCCGTACAACCGACGTGACCGGCTCCATCAAATTGCCAGACGGCGTTGAGATGGTTATGCCTGGCGACAACGTCGACATGGAAGTTGAACTCATCCAACCGGTAGCTGTTGAAGAGCAAATGCGCTTCGCTATTCGCGAGGGTGGTCGTACCGTCGGCTCCGGCGTTGTAGCAAGCATCATCGCTTAAGCTACGAGTTCAAGAAAATGAAAAGGCGGGTGGCTTCGGTCACCCGCCTTTGCTTTCTCCGGACTTTGTCATGTCGAGCGACCGCCTCCCACTTTTGTCATCTCGACTGGAGTCGCGAAGCGACGGAATGGAGAGATCTTCCCTACCTTTTCTGTGACCGAGTTAATAAGTCGAACGCCGAATCGCTGCGGAAGATCTCTCCACTCGCTAGCGCTCGGTCGAGATGACAAAAGTGAAGAGGTCGGAATGACAAAGTTACGGGGGTCGACACGACAAAATCACATAAGCGCGCTATCACAAACCCGAACTATATGAAGCAATGCAACGAGGAATCGTTCATATCGCCCGGAATCCTTATGCTGAAATAAATTTCTACAACTATTCCATATATATAGCGCTAGAATATTTGGCTCGCATGTCCTGTGTCTTCGACTGCGTGACCGATTCATTTATAAGAGCCGGTTAATGTAGGGATGCTAGACAGCAAAGCGAGAACTCTTTTGTGAGTACTCTTTTTTACGGAGAGAAAGTAAATGGCGAAGGCCAAAACACAGAAAACAGATGCCGGTGCCGCTCATGCTCGCGGCCCGAGAATCCGTATACGTCTTCGGTCTTATGACCATAAGTTGCTAGACAAGTCCGCCGAGCAAATCGTGGATTGTGCACGCCGCACAGGCGCCAGCGTCACTGGACCTGTTCCACTGCCAACCCGCAAGCGCGTGTACTGTGTTTTGCGCTCACCGCACGTGGACAAGAAATCGAGAGAGCACTTTGAGACACGTATTCATAAGCGCTTGATCGATATCAACGATCCCACACCAACGACAGCTGATGCTCTTATGCGTCTCGATTTGCCGGCTGGTGTAGACATCGAAGTGAAGCTATAAGAATCCTCAAGGAACTAAATAGAAATGTCGGCTAAAAATACAATCGGCCTCTTAGGCAAGAAAATTGGAATGACCCAGATCTTCGATAAAGAAGGACTGGCTGTTCCGGTTACTGCTATTGCCCTTGGCGAAAATGTCGTCACTGAAAAGATGACGAAAGAAACCCATGGCTACGATGCTGTGCAAGTTGGTGGCTTCCCTGTAAAGGACAAGCACGTAACTAAGCCGGTCAAAGGTTATTTTGCCAAAAAGCAAATCCAAGCTCTTAAGCCATTGAAGGAATTTCGCGTTAGCGATACATCCTCTTACAATGTTGGCGAAGCCTTGAAGCCGGAAGAAATCCTTAAAGAAGGAATGCTCATTGACGTTCGTGGTCGCTCGATTGGTAAGGGCTTCCAGGGCACCATTAAGCGTTACAACCACGGTCGTGGACCAATGGCCCACGGCTCGAAGTTTCACCGCTCGATGGGTTCAATTGGCGCCGGTACCACACCGGGTCGTGTCTACAAAGGCGTTCACATGCCGGGAGACATGGGCAATGAAGATGTATGCGTACGTAAGCTGACAGTTGTACGCGTTGATGCCGAGAAAAAGCTGCTTTTGGTTCGGGGTGGTATCCCTGGCTCCGAAGGTGGCTTAGTTGTTGTTTCGCCTTCCAAATTAGACTGGAACGCCGATAACAAACCGGTAGCAAAGAAGTAGAGCTTAGAAAAACCTTAAAGGTAATAACAAATGACATCCGCAGTTCTATTAGATACAAAAGGTAAGCAAGTTGGCGAGGTAAACCTCGAGGCTTCTGTTTTTGCTATTGAGCCAAACGTTGACTTGATGCACACAGCCTTGAACCGCCAATTGGCTAATGCCCGTGCCGGCAGTGCCAACACCAAGACACGCAGCGAAGTAGCTGGTGGTGGTCGCAAGCCGTGGCGCCAAAAAGGAACTGGACGCGCCCGCGCTGGTTCTATCCGTTCGCCATTGTGGGCAGGCGGCGGCGTTATCTTCGGACCAAAGCCACGCGATTACAGCATGTCTTTGCCTAAGAAGATGCGTTGTCTGGCAGTGCGTTCGGCATTGTCCGCTAAGCGCGAAGATATGATTGTCCTCAAGGACTTCTCCATCAAAGAGCCGAAGACCAAAGAAGTGGCAGCTATCTTTGATGAATTGAAAATTTCCGGACAAAAGGTATTGATAGTCCTCGATTTTGCTTGTGATGGTTGCATGACTATCAAGCGCGCCGCCAGCAATATCAAAGGCGTCAAGGTTGTCTCTTCCGACAATCTTTCCGTCAAGGACATCATGGACGCTCACAAAATTGTCACCACCGAGCGCACCGTCAAAGCCATTGGCGAGCGTTTGAAGGGCAATTCTGAGGAAGCTGAAGGCAAAGGCGCTAGCAAAGAAGCTAAAGCCAAATCAGCTAAAAAAGAGGGATAGACAATGGATAGACGTGCAGCACAGATAATTAAGCGCCCAATTATCAACGAAAAAACAACCATGCTTTCCGGCATGAACAAGTACGTTTTTGAAGTATCGAAAGATGCTAACAAAATAGAGATTGCTCGCGCCATTGAAGAGCTCATCAAAGAGCTTTATCCCAAAAACAAGTCAACGGTAGTTTCAGTCAACACTGCTCCTATCCGCGACAGGTTGCGTCGTTCGCGCCGCACCACCCCAACTCCTCGTGACGGCAAAAAGGCAATTGTCACCATCGAGGGCGACGCGCTCGAGTTATTCAGCGCGTAGTAAGCAAATCCAGTTATCGCGTATGCGGAAAAGGAAAATAGAAAATGCCTCCTCGTAAAGTAAATCCAACATCTGCCGGCAGACGGAATATGTCACTCAATGACTTTTCCGACCTGACAACAAACCGTCCCGAAAAATCGTTGATCGTGCCTTTGAAAAAGCACTCAGGTCACAACAACCAGGGACGTCTGACAGTTCGCCACAAAGGCGGCGGTCACAAACAAAATTACCGTATTATCGACTTCAAGCGTGATAAAGAAGACATTGAAGCGACCGTCAAAACAATTGAATACGATCCGAACCGCAATACGCGTATTTGCTTGCTCTTTTACAAAGACGGTGAAAAGCGCTACATCCTGGCTCCAATAGGCGTCAAGGTCGGCGACAAATTGATGAGCGGTCCAGCTGCAGAAATCAGAGAAGGCAATGCGCTTCCTCTGCGCTTAATCCCTCTGGGTACCATGGTTCATAACGTTGAAATGACCAAGGGCAAGGGCGGACAAATGGGCAGATCTGCTGGAGCTCAGATCCAAGTTTTGGCCAAAGAAGGCAAAATGGCAACCTTGCGTTTACCGTCAGGTGAAATGCGCATGGTCCATGTTGACTGTATGGCAACAGTCGGTCAGTTAGGCAATACGGATGCCAAAAACATCCGCATTGGTAAAGCCGGCCGCAAACGTTGGATGGGTATTAAACCTGCTAACCGCGGTGTCGTGATGAATGCAGTTGATCACCCACACGGTGGTGGTGAAGGCAAGTCGCCAATCGGCGGTAAGCCACAAACACCTTGGGGCAAACCAGCTATGGGTTACAAGACTCGTCGCGGTAAGCACAAGACATCTAGCAAGTACATCGTCCAGCGTCGTAAGAAATAGAGGAGCAGCATAATGGCACGTTCGTTAAAGAAGGGTCCTTATGTCCACCCTTCGCTACAAAAGAAAATCGAAGAGATGAACCGCAAAGGCGAGAAAAAAGTCATCAAAGTGTGGGCACGCGCATCGATGATCATTCCAGAGATGATCGGCCACACGATTGCAGTTTATAACGGTCGCAAGCATGTGCCGGTTTACGTAACCGAGCAAATGATTGGACACAGACTTGGAGAGTTTGCACCCACCCGCCACTTCAAAGGCCATTCGGGCGCATCTGACAAAACCGTTAAGAGGGCTGGCTAGTCATGTTGAGTAAAGCACAAGCTAAATGGGTAAGGATGTCACCAAGAAAGGTGCGTCGTGTGGTCAATGAGATCCGCGGCAAGTCTGTTGGTGAAGCTGACACCATCTTGAGATTTATGCCGTACACGGCTGCTCGGGAAGTTCATAAGGTATTGCGTTCGGCAATGTTCAACCTTATCAATTCTCCTAAGCGTCCGGTGTCGGAAGATGAAGTCATGGAAATGAAGGTTGTCGAAGCGCATGCCGATGGGGGACCAACCTTGAAGCGCAGCCAACCACACGCAAGAGGACGGGCATTCCCCATTCTTAAGCGCACAAGTCACATCACCGTCACTCTGTCTGACGTATAAAGGAGCATTTCGTGGGTCAGAAAGTAAATCCGAATGGTTTTCGGCTTGGCGTCCATAGAGGATGGCAGTCTAACTGGTTATTCTCGACAAAAGAGATGGCCAAAGGCTTGCCGGGCTTGCTGGTGGAAGAAGATCACCGCATCCGTACATTCGTAAAGAAAGAATTGTCCAACGCTGGTGTGTCCAAGATTGAGATAAGCCGCAAGGTTGATCACATTCAATTGGACATCTACACAGCACGTCCAGGTGTTGTCGTAGGCAAAGGCGGACAAGGGCTCGATACCCTCAATCAAAAAATTAAGGGCATGCTTCGTCGCACTGGTTTTGAAGTGAAGATCAACGTCTTGGAAGTAAACCGCGTTGATTTGGAATCACAACTTGTTGCTGAATCAATTGCTCAGCAGTTGGAAAAGCGCGTTGCTTTCAGACGGGCAATGAAGCAAGCAATGCAACGCTGTATGCGTGCTGGTGCTCATGGCGTTAAAGTCATGGTTGCCGGTCGCTTGGGCGGAGCTGAAATTGCTCGTACCGAATGGTCTAAGGATGGACGTATTCCTTTGCAGACATTAAGAGCTGACATTGACTACGGATTTGCTGAAGCCAATACAACGATGGGCAAAATCGGTTGCAAGGTCTGGGTATTCAGAGGTGAATTGGACAGAGGTCAAATGTCACCGCCTAATATCAAAGCCCAAACCGAAAGACCACAAGACGCCCAAAACCGCTCAGACCGTGAGCGCGGCGATCGTGGAGACCGCGGAGACCGCGGCAAGGGCGGACGTCGCGGCAAGAGATCTGGTCCAACGACCACGACCGCAATGCCTGAAGAGCAACCACAACAATAAGTAACTGACTGAAGTAAAAGGATAAAACGGGTACAGACACATGCTGATGCCGAAGAGAACAAAATATCGAAAACAAATGCGTGGTCGCATGACAGGCTGCGAGACACGTGGTGTTGAAGTGCAATTTGGTGAATACGGTCTGCAGGCTCTTGAGCCTTGCTGGATCAATTCCCGCCAGATTGAAGCAGCCAGAAAAGCTATGACTCGTTCGGTACGCCGTGGCGGTCAACTCTGGATCCGTATTTTCCCAGACAAGCCTTGCACCAAGAAACCAGCTGAGACCCGTATGGGATCCGGCAAAGGCAACCCAGAATTCTGGGTCGCTGTGGTTAAGCCAGGTCGTGTCATGTTTGAAATGTCGGGCATTGACTCCAAAACAGCTCACGAAGCTTTGCGTTTGGCAGCTCAAAAATTGCCCGTCAAGTGTCGCATCGTTGAAAGACATGCAGGAGGCGCACGATGAGAGTAAAAGAAATTAGAGAGTTAGGCGCAGATGAGATTTCTGCCCGCGTCGACGAAGCTCGTAAGGAAATGGTTGAATTGCGCTTCCAGCACGCTCTGCGGAAACTAGAAAATACTGCCAAGATCTCGCAAGTTCGCAAGCGCTTGTCCAGGCTTATCACCATAGGCCATGAGAAGCAATTGGCTGCAAAGGCAAAGTGAGGAAATAAAACAATGCCACGGAAAGAATTAGTCGGGGAAGTAATCTCCAATAAGATGGACCGCACAGTGACTGTCGCTGTGGAGAACCATGCTGCACACCCGAAATACGAGAAAGTTATCGTTACAACCAACAAACACAAGGCTCATGATGAGAACAACTCTTGCCAGATTGGCGATGTCGTTCGCATTCGTGAGTGCAGACCGTTGTCGAAAACCAAGCGTTGGCTGGTTGTTGATACCGTCGGTCATGCAGAATCGGCTGTTGAGCAGGAGGAGAAATGATCCAAGCACAAACACGATTGACCTGCGCCGATAATACGGGCGCGCGTGAGCTCATGTGCATTCGTGTCATGGGTGGATCCAACCGTCGTTATGCTGGAGTTGGTGATGTGATCATTGG
>SBAT01000171.1 GCA_005240105.1 Chloroflexota bacterium | reverse complement strand
GCCTGATACTTCCGTCTTCTTCACCTGCGCTGCTTCTTGCTGAGGCACTACGTGAATTTTTACGGGGATCCCTTTATCACCAAACGGTGGTCCTGTAAATGCAGCAAATAAAGCAAACAGAATCGGCAATTGCACCAATGTAGGCAAGCAGCCGCCCACTGGATTGATCTGATTTTTTTGATAAAATTCAGCAGCCTTCTTTTGAAATTTTTCCGGATCGTTTTTGTAGCGCTCTTGAATCATTTTGATTTGTGGCTGCAATTGCGACATGCGCTGCATCGAGCGTGTGGAGCTTGCCACTAGAGGATAAACAAGTATGCGCACCAGGATGGTTAGAAAGACAATCGCCCAGCCATAGCTATGACAGAATTTGGCAATTTCTTCCAACACCGGCAACATGAATGAGTACGTAATATCCACTACTAGCTCCCTAATAAATCACAACGGAAACTTACTATTGTCTTGTTTACTTCAGGCGGAAAATCCGTGCCGCCTTTGCAGAACGGATGGCAACGGAGAAGTCGGCGCAGGGACAAGAAGACCCCTTCTGTTGCGCCATGCGTTTCAATGCTTTGTTTTGCGTAATCAGAACAACTTGGGTAAAAACGACAAGTCGGCAAACGCATCAAGCGAGTTGCTTGATAAAAGCGAATTGCCAGCAAAAGTATTTCTTTCATCGTTTTGTTTTACCAAAGGACTTGTCTGCTTTATCCACTGCTTCGCTCATTGTTTTGATAAGCTCATCGAATTTGGCATTGGCCGCTTTTTCGGTGACCAGCCACACTACTGCGTACCATTGCTTGAGACTTTGTTTCTCCAACCTGACACGCCTGTAGGCTTCTCGCACCCGGCGCTTTGATCGGTTGCGTTCTGTTGCCTTTGCGTGAACCTTTTTGCTAACCACAAAACCGGCGAAGGGCAATCTGGCAAGGCTCCGTTCTTGCCGCGGCAAGACATACAGAGTCACTGCCGGGAAAGCAACGAATTTTCTTGCCGCATAAGCACGCTTGAATAAGCTTGCTCGCCGCAACCGCTCTTCTTCCGGCAGCACGCAAAACCTAGACGGAGAGCTTGTAGCGGCCCTTAGCGCGACGCGCTTTAATTACCTTCTTGCCTGCTTTGCTCGACATGCGCTTGAGAAAACCGCTGTCTTTCTTAGCTTTGACTTTAGAGCCCATTAGTGTTCTTTTCATCGGAGTGTCCTTTGTACTAGTTGCCAAATACTGGCAGAGCTATTGCTTAAATATATTAGTGATCTACAAGTTAGTCACTTATGCTATCATCTCAGGCAACATTGTTCTTGGCAGTCCTATAAGGACTCGGTTAAATATTTCCGAGACACAGCCCTAGTTTAAGGGCTTTCTTTGTTATCTGATCGAGTTGCCGTCAAAACCTTTTTGATTAAGGAAAACATAAAGTTTGAGCGGGAAAGTCCAACTATCAGCGCCCGAAATCTGGGAATTGGCCAAGAAGACGCTTGCTCAAAAAATGAGCGTACCCACCTACATGATGGGGATTAACGTCACTCAGCTTGTTGTCATAACCACTGATGAAGCCATTCTCAGCGTGCCCAACAACTGGACTCAGAATTTTCTCTGCTCCAACCATGTGGAGCTAATCATAAATGTCTTGGCTGAAATAACCGGACAAAAGGTTGCGCTCAAGGTAATCGTAGATCCCGACGCCGTACAAGATTCGTATGTACCATCCATTGCCTCGTTGACGGCGGAAGAACCGGCTGCTTACCCAAAAGCAGCGCAGCCGGCTGATTTCATAGTGCCGGCACAGCCACAATTTTCAGCCCGCATAACGTCAGCAAATCTTTCGTCTAAGTACACTTTCGATACTTTTGTTATTGGGTCACATAATCGTTTTCTGCATTCAGCCGCTCTTTCTGTGGCTGAACGACCCGGCAACTCATATAACCCGCTTTTCATATATGGTGGTGTTGGTCTTGGAAAAACCCACATCATGCAAGCTATTGGTAATCAATTGCTCAAATCAAACCCGCAATTGGTCGTCCGTTATTTGAGTTGCGAAACATTTACAAACGAACTCATCAGCTACATCCGCGACGACAGGATGAAAGAGTTCCGCAAACGTTATCGACAGATTGACGTCTTACTGGTTGATGATATTCAGTTCATAGAGGGCAAGGAAGCAACTCAAGAAGAGTTTTTCCATACCTTCAACGCCCTGAAGGAAAACAATAAACAAATTGTGCTTTCTTGCGACCGTCCACCCAAAGCGCTTGCTCGCCTCGAAGACCGCTTGAAGAGCCGCTTTGAATGGGGACTAATTACTGATATTCAAACACCGGATTTAGAAACGCGCCTGGCCATCTTGAGCAAAAAGGCACAGCTGGAAAGGCTGGCAGTTCCGGATGATGTCTTGGAATTCATTGCCTCTTCATACACGACAAATATTCGCGAACTGGAAGGAGCCCTGCTGCGCATTACGGCTTATTCGCGCATGACTGGTACGCCAATCAACATCGGCATGGCTGGACAGGTCTTGGAGCCATCAGGGCCACCGAAAGCAAAAAAAATCATCACGCTGGACCAGATACTAGATGCGGTAGCTTCGCATTATCGACTTGAAGTAAGCGAACTTCGTGCAACTAGCAGATCACAACATCTGATTTTGCCAAGACACATTGCCATGTACTTGGCACATAATCTACTCGACATGAGCTTTCCAAGGATCGGTGAAGCTTTCAGCAATCGCAAACATACATCTGCTCTATATGCGCACAAGCGGATAAAAGATGCTTTGCCCGAAGATGCCGCCCTGTCACAAGACATCAAGCAAATTCGGCACCAGCTCAGCGTTTGAGTGCTTGTCGAAAACTTGTAGATAACCTGTCTTTTGTTTGTCAGCTACTTGTCGGCAGGGCTTTTAGCGGAAGAAGACAAGGATCGTCGATAGATCTCTTGGCCAACTGTTTTTCTACAGGGGTGATCCAATCCTGGTTAGCCGTTGCCCGGTTATCTACAGAAACCGGCTTCCCCTCTTACTCCTATTTATAGAGATCTAGTAACCTCGCTCAGAACAGTTTCACCAAAGATGGCAGCCAGCCTTGAAATTAGGTTCCCAAAGGAGTAACCTTTCAGTCATAAAGTTCTTGCCGAGGATATAGCTATGCATTTTGCTATCCAGAAGGACGCATTGGTTAAGGCGCTGAAAGACGTAAGCAGCGCAATTGCCACACGTGTTGTCCAGCCGATTTTAAGCAATGTTCTCATCGAGTCAATCGATGATGTGACATTGCGCTTCACCGCTACAGACTTGGACTTGGCTATTCAAACCAAGTGCCCGGCAGTTGTCTATAAGTCAGGCGCTGTCACTTTGCCAGGCAAGAAACTTCTGGAAGTTGTGGCAAAGTTGCCAAATGACTTAGTGACCATCCAAGTGTCAGCCGAGCATGAGACAGCTGTCACCTGCCAACGCTCCAAGTTCAATCTTTCAGGACTGGCTTCCGAAGACTTTCCCAAGGTGCTTGACTCTCGCTCTTCCGATGGCTTGGTAATGCCTTCCGAGGTTTTGAAAAAGGCAATTGCTCAAACAGCCTTTGCTGCTGCCGGTTACGACGCTGCCAGCATTTTAGGTGGTGTTTATTTGCTCCTGTCCGATGGGGCTTTTGAAGCCACGGCAACCGATGCCTCCAGGCTTGCTCACAGACGCGACATGCTCAATGTAGCTAGCCCAGTGGCACGCCGCGAGCAAGGCGAGAAAGAAGCCGAGGGCGCAACGAGCGCTGCCACGGCGACAATTGACAGACCAGTCACATTGAAAGCAATTGTGCCGGCTCGTGCCTGTGCAGAACTGACAAAATTGCTCGATATCAAAGAATCACCAGAAGTGCGTATTGCTTTGCTTAGTGGGCAAATCACGTTTGAAACGGAGTCGCACTATTTGAGCACACGCTTGATTGGTGGCGAGTATCCCCGCTATCACGAGCTCTTCCCGGCTAATTACACGCATTTAGCTCACTTTGAACGTGACGCACTATTGTCTGTGGTTGAACGTGTTGCCGTCATGTCCGACGAGAGAACACATTTGATCAACTTGCACTTCGACGGTGAGACACTGAAGGTGTCGTCTAACACACCCGATGTCGGACGTGCCCAGGATGAAGTACCGATGCGTTATGAAGGCGAGCCGCTCGATGTAGCGGTCAATGTGCGCTATGTGGTGGAAGTTCTGCAAAAACTGACCAGTAGTGACGTACGCCTGGAAATGACCGGACCTTTGAAGCCGCTAATCTTCAAGGGTGATAACGACGAAAACTACCGTTACTTGTTGATGCCGGTACAGTCAAAGACCAAATAGTCATGTGTTATACTTCCTCCCCTGTCCAGAATCCATTCTGGGATCGTAGCTCAGCTGGTTAGAGCGCCTGCCTGTCACGCAGGAGGTCGCGGGTTCGAGTCCCGTCGGTCCCGAATTTTTTACCTCCTGGTTGACAAGGTGGGCCAGCTTCGCGAAGTGACCTGGCTTGTGTCAGAGCGGGTTCATTTTTTAGTTTGTCATCTCGAGCGTAGGCGCATTGCGCCGAAGTCGAGAGATCTTCCGCAAGGGCTCCAGTTCGAGTTGATCGACTCGAACACCGGTTCGTTACGGAAGATCTCTCCACGCGCCGTGCAAAGCACGGCTTGGTCGAGATGACAAAACCAAGATGACACCACGTTAACACTACGTGCTCGCGCAAGTTATCGCTAAGTATTTTTCCTCTAGATAATGGGAATTTCAATTGAAGTAAAGAAGTCTTATTTAGTAGGGTTACAAATGCGATTTACTTTCAAATTCAATTTTTAGTTTTACTTATAACAACAACCCCTCACCAAACCAGTGCTTGAAGAACTTTTGACCATCCATGTCGGTGGCACGAAGGACGCAACGCTCGGGTCTTTATCGTAGCTACCAATAAATCGCAGGCTGGCGTTAGCTAGCACAACAACATAGCCGGGATACGGAGTGCACCTCATCTAGGTGGACGAAGTGTCCCGGCTTTTTCTTTATCTCCACATTTTTGGTTCGCATGCATGCGAACCAGGAGGCTAACTATGAGCAATCAAATTAACGGTTTTGTACCGGAATTCTTGAACGCGATCGCGAACGGAAGCTCGCCAGAAAGTCCTGCTTTTGAAGGCTTGCTCACCCCCGACAAAGAAAGTGAGTATGCCCAATCATTTGAGCTTCTTCAGCAACCGTTTAAGCGTCGCAAGCGTGGATTTGCACTTGCAGTAGACAAATTCGCCGGCAAAGTTGATTCGCAAACTTTGGCGCTTTATGAAACAGCTGATGCCATGCAAAAAGAAATGGAACTTGGCGCGAAGTTCTACAAGCGAGTCTATAGTCCAACGGCGCTGGGGTTCATTGACGGTATTGTCACCGGTCTGCGGTTCATGATCATAACTGGTCGCGCTCCTAGCCAAGAAAGAGGCAACGGCACCGGCGAAAGATTTATCTACGACGCCGCCTGCGACTCGGATTTGCCCGGCAAGGAATACTGCAACGAGAACAAGGCTGCAACCAAAGCAGATGAAGACTTGGAGAAATTGTTCAAGTTTGCCGGACAAGTGCGCGAAGTCTTGCAAAAAGTTT
>SBAT01000160.1 GCA_005240105.1 Chloroflexota bacterium | reverse complement strand
TTGGATTGCTCTGCCTGATCGCCTCAAGTTTTCAGCCATATCACGCACAGGCAAAACAATTGATGCGTAGAAGAAAGCGAAAAATAGGATCAACAAGAAATACAACAGAGAATGCTCCCAGTGATAATAGGAGAACATATTTGCTGTTTCTTGCAGGATGACATCCCAAGTCGACTGAGCGATTGGATGTTTGGACAAACTGTCGAAATAGGTCCCTACATAAGGCACCGATTTCAACAGATCCATAAGTGCTTGTCCCGGATTGGCGTTCCTTTGTCCAAAGAACGACATGACCGTAGTCGGGAACATCAAAAGCGACGAGGCAAAGATAATTGCCATAACGCCTGATGGGTTAACAGGCAGATAGAGGTAATCGTCAGGGGCAGCAAAGACTTGTCGCCCGACATTTCGCCTGGCACCTAACACCATTATTTTCCTGACGCCTTGTTGCAAGCAGACGATAAGGGCAATAAGAGCCAAGAAGGTCAAAACAAGAATTACCACGCCCCACATTGGCGACTGTCCTGTCTGGACGGCTTCATAAGTGTTCTTGATCATGACTGGCAGTCGAGAGGCAATACCTAAGAAGATAAGCATGGAAGCACCATTGCCTACCCCCCTCTCTGTAATCAGTTCACCCAACCACATAATGAATACGGCAGAGGCCATTAGAATTACAGTTGTATTGATCAAGAATCCAATGCCCGGAGTAAGTACTACGCTCGGGTTATGGATATTGGTCAGAAGCTTGGCCAACATGAAGGACTGGAAGCCGGCCAGAATGACGGTTGCGTAACGGGTGATTTGTTGAAGCTGCTTTCTACCCTGCTCGCCGGAATGCTTCTGCATCTCTTCAAGCTTCGGGATAACGACAGACATCAATTGCATAATAATGGAAGCGGTAATGTAAGGTCCTATCCCCATCGAGAAGATAGACAACTTATTCAACGCGCCGCCTGTGAATAAGTCGATCATGCCGAGCAAACTCTGAGCAAGCTCAGGGTGACGCATGAAAGCTGACGGATCTACGCCTGGGATTGGAATGTGTACGCCTATGCGATAGAGCGCAATGATTCCCAGAGTGAAAAATATTCTTTCCTTGAGCCCGGCTGCCGACAGCATTTTGAGCATGTCTTCAGGAGATCCAATTTTTCCACCGCGACGAGCAACGCCTTGTGACATATTTGCCTCTTAAAAAGTGAACCCCGTACCACTCGATAAATCGAAATGGGTGGGGTTCAGTGTACCTTCAACAATCACCGATTAGCTCTTTCTTGCAGGCATGGGTCCGATGATTTCGACCGATCCGCCGGCAGCTTCAATCTTGGCTTTTGCACCGGCTGAAATGTGGTGAGCTTTGACAACAAGCTTGACCTTCAATTCACCGTTACCGAGGATGCGCAAGCTGTCGGTTGGCTTTCTGATCAGTCCCTTGTCGAACAGGCTATCCGGAGTTACTTCGAAATTGCCGTTCAATACATTCAATGCGCCAACATTTACTTCAATCCACTTACGACCAGGAACTGCGTCGAAGTTATGGATTTTTGGCAGTCTGCGGAACATTGGTGTTTGACCACCTTCGAATCCGAAGCGCTTGCCTTCACCGGATCTTTGACCTTGTCCGTTGTGACCACGAGTGGATGTTTTTCCGTGACCGGAAGAACGTCCACGGCCAACGCGCTTTGTTTTGCGGCGGGCACCTTCGTTTGGTCTAATATCTGTAAGTTCCATCTCAATCTCCTTTGCCTTGCGCCTCGCAGTTCAATAACCGCTCGACTCGGCAGTCTTAATTACGCTTTGGTTTTAGCCTTAGCTTTGGTTTCTTTCTTTGCTTCTTTAGCGTCTGCTTTTTCTACGGTCAGCAGGTGGCTAATTTTGTTCACCATGCCACGGATGGTTGGTGAATCGTGATGGACTACGGACGAGCCGTATTTACCAAGTCCCAGAGCCGTTACTACACGACGCTGTACTTTGGTTTTGCCGACTAATCCCTTAGTTAATGTGATTTTCAACATGGAATTCAAGCTCCTACGCTGTTACCTTTTTGACGCCAAGCATCTGGCGTAAGCTGATGCCGCGCAGTCTTGCCACTTCCTCAAATGTACGCATTTGCTGCAAACCATTGATGGTGGCGCGAGCTACATTCAATGGTGCACGTGACCCCATTGATTTAGCCAATACGTCGCCAACGCCAGCCAGTTCCAAAATAGAACGAGCAGCGCCACCGGCAATGATGCCTGTACCCTGAGCAGCCGGCTTCATCAAAATGCGGCTGGCTCCTTGGTTACCTGTGATTGGGTGAGGAATTGTGGCACCAATCATACGCACGCTGATGAGGCTCTTTTTAGCGTCGACAACACCCTTTTGGATGGCACCAATAACTTCAGCCGCCTTGCCGACACCAACGCCGACTTGACCTTTCTTATTGCCTACGGCAACGACAGCACGGAAGGAAAGCTTCTTGCCACCCTTAACCACTTTGGTTACGCGGCGGACTTGCAAGATTTTTTCTTCCCACTCGGATTGCTCACGACCACGGTCATCGCCACCACGGCGATTGTCGCGCGAACCACGACGGCCTTTGCGTTGTTGGCCTTCGCCACCACCGGCCTCGTCGGGACCTTGTACTCTATCTTCCTTTGCCATTATCAACAAATTCCTTTTGTTTAGAAGTTCAATCCGGCTTTGCGCGCAGCTTCGGCTACTGCCGCTACACGTCCGTGATAGATGTATCCACCACGATCAAAAACCACCGACTCAATACCTTTACCTTTGGCTCTGGCAGCAACCAGCTCACCAACGGCTGCGGCACCATCGCGATCCCAGCTCTTTTTCACTTTACCCTTCAGTTCAGGATCAAGTGTCGAAGCACAAGCGATGGTTACCTTTTGTGCATCGTCAACTATTTGAGCATAGATATGCTTGTTGGAACGGTAAACGCAAAGGCGCGGGCGCTCGGTGGTGCCTTCCAGCACTCTGCGAATTCTCATGTGCCTTTTGTGGCGCGTTTCTTTTCTATTTGTCTTGTTTATCATTTAACGCGAGCCCCCTACTTCTTCTTAGCAGCGGCTTTACCAGCCTTGCGACGGATAACTTCGCCTTCGTAGCGAATACCTTTGCCTTTGTAAACTTCCGGCAGACGCTTGCCACGAATAAATGAGGCAAGATCGCCGACGGCTTGTTTGTCAGCACCCTTAACTGCCAACTTGGTGTTGGCGGTAACGGTAATTTCCAATCCGGCTGGCGGATCGATTTCCACTGGGTGGGAATAGCCAAGCTGCATGACCAGCTTTTTGCCTTCCATGGCGGCACGATAACCGACGCCGACAATTTCCAGGCGCTGCTCGAACCCTTCAGTAACGCCCTTCACCATATTGGCGACGAGTGTTCTTGAAAGACCGTGCAGGGCACGCGAGTTTCTATCATCAGCTTTTCTGGCAACGACAATATTGCCGTCTTCTTGCTTGATCCCAATTTCCGGGCGGATTGTTCTTGCCAAATTTCCTTTCGGACCTTTGACAGATACATCCTGACCACTAATGGTGATAGTGACACCATTGGGGACTGGGATTGCTAGTTTGCCAATACGAGACATGGCTTTTTCCTCTTAAATATCTGGTTGCTTTGTTACCAGACGTAGGCTACAACTTCACCGCCTGCGTTGTTAGTACGAGCTTGGCGATCTGTCATCAGACCACGGCTTGTGCTAACGATAGCCATTCCCAGGCCACCATAGACACGCGGTACTTTCTTGGAAGCACGGTACACCTTCAAGCCTGGACGGCTGATGCGCTTGATTCCCTGGATGACTTTCTCACCCTTAGGACCGTACTTAAGTACGATACGCATTTTTTGTGCTGGCGTTCCCAATGCCTTCGTTTCAAAGGATGAGATAAAGCCTTCATTGCGCAGAAGTTCGGCAATAGCCAATTTCTGTTTGGATGCAGGCATCTCTACTGTCGGCGCAGTAACGCGCACGGCATTCCTTATGCAGGTCAACATATCTGAAATAGGATCTGTAACTGGCATGTACTTATATCCCCTCCTACCAGCTTGACTTGGTGAGACCAGGAATCACACCATCATGAGCCATCTTACGAAGGCACAAACGGCAGAGCCCGAAATCACGATAATAACCACGTGGGCGACCGCAAATTCGGCAGCGGTTATGCAACCGAACAGCTGGATACTTGCCTTTGGCAGCGAGTACCCTTCGCTTCATTTCTTTATCGACTAACGATGTCTTGGCCACTTTTAGCGTTCCTCTTTCTCACCTAAATAGACGTGTATAAACTTATTGCTGTCCTGGCTTACGGAATGGCATTCCCAGAGCGGCAAGCAAGGCTTGTCCTTCCTGGTCTGTCTTTGCCGTAGTCACGATTGCAATGTCCATGCCACGAACCTGGTCAACGTGCTCGTAGTTGATTTCTGGAAAAATCAACTGCTCTTTGACGCCCAACGAATAATTGCCACGTCCGTCAAATGCCTTACCGGATACGCCACGAAAGTCGCGGATACGGGGAAGGGCAATATTGATCAACTTCGACAAGAAGTCGTACATGCGAGCACCACGCAGGGTTACGGAAATGCCAACCGGCATGCCTTGGCGCACCTTAAAGGTGGCTATAGACTTGCGAGCGCGGTTAACAACCGGCTTTTGACCGACAATGGCGGTCAAATCTTTGATACCGGCATCGATTGCCTTCTGAGTGCCTGTAGCT
>SBAT01000139.1 GCA_005240105.1 Chloroflexota bacterium | reverse complement strand
GTAAAAAGCGCCTGTGCCAAACGCTGTGCCCAAGGGATTATTCAATATCTTGGAATTTTCGCCTTTATCTATAATGTTGGCGATTGGTCGCCAGAATTTGCTAGCCGATGAGGCGCCGGCAAACTTGATACATTCCCCACCAACCTTAAGGCTTTTGCTCAATAAGACGTAATTACCTAAAGAACCAAGTGCTGAACCGCCAAGCTGTGCAAACCATTCACCCGAGCCCATTTTTTCCTTGTGGGAAGTAACAACTTTTAGCGCCTGGGCCTCTTTCGGATTGAAAAGTTGCATTAGTCCGTTAGCCGGAGTCTGTATCCCTGATTCGAAAGCGGCTGGCACAAAAGCGCCTGGAATGCTCATTAGAGCTTCCAGTCCCATTTTTTGTGATGCGTTTTCTTGTTCGGGGTTTTTGGACTTTTTGTCCTGGGACTCAATATAAGCCCCGGTTATGGGGTTGGACATTTCTGGATTCCTTGGGGGTGGGGTTGGTCGTGGCTCGTGTCTTTCTGCCCCTTGCGCTTTTACACGCTACTGGCAATATAAATTGAGCCGGCCAAGCTATCAAGGGGAAAACTACGAAGTGCAGTGGGGGTCCTACGAGATCTAGGCTTTATACTTATCTGGTTATGCAATTAATAAACCTATTTGACTTTGAAGAGCGGGCCCGTAAGAAGCTGCCTACACCTGTTTGGGATTACTATTCCAGTGGCGCGCATGATGAGATTACGCTGAAAGAAAACAGGTCGGCTTACGACAAGATTTGCCTGCGTTATCGGGTGCTTGTCGATGTTAGTGAGCGTTATCTTTCAACCAAGATTTTGGGACATACGCTTTCCATGCCGGTAATCGTGGCTCCCATGGCCTTTCAGGCAATGGCTCATCCGGAAGGTGAGCTGGCAACGGTGCGTGCTGTGGGCGGTGCTGGAACCATTATGGTCGCCAGTACGCTTTCTAATTGCTCCATTGAACAAATAATGCAGGTGGCATCCGGTCCTGTCTGGTTCCAGCTCTATATCTACAAAGACCGTTCGGTAACCAAATCTTTGGTTGAGCGAGCCGAAGCTGCCGGGTGTTCAGCACTTGTTGTCACCGTCGATCTCCCTGTTTCGGGAAGGCGGGAGCGTGACGTCCGTAATAGATTTGCTTTACCTAAAGGTCTGCAGATGGGTAATTTTGTGGCACCGGAAATGGCCAGTATGCCCAAGCATGCAGATCAATCAGGATTGACTGCTTATGCTGCTGCACTTTTCGATCCATCCGTGAGTTGGAAAGACTTAGAGTGGCTGCGCTCTATAACCAAGTTGCCTATTTTGCTTAAGGGCATAGTGCGTGGTGATGATGCTAGTATGGCGGTGGAAAATGGCGTCGACGGAATTATTGTCTCCAATCATGGCGGTCGCCAACTTGATACCTCACCGGCGACGATTGAAGTTTTGCGGGAAGTCGCTCAAGCTGTAAATGGTCGTGCTGAACTATTGGTTGATGGTGGCATAAGACGTGGCACCGATGTTGTGAAGGCAATCGCGCTCGGTGCAAAAGCAGTGCTTGTAGGCCGGCCTATCTTGTGGGGCTTGGTTAATGGTGGTGGTGATGGAGTGGCGCAAGTGTTGGACATCTTGCGTTCCGAAATTGATCAAGCAATGGCGCTTTGCGGATGTTGTTCGGTAAGTGATATCACGCTGGACTTAATTGGCGAAAGAATCGCCGTCAAGGAATTATCGTAAGTGAGGTTGCAGGTGAGAACCAAATTTGCCATCATGGCTGCTTTGTTGCTGTCAATGACCGTGTCTACGGCGTCCTTTGCCAGACCTAAAGCGTCTGGCATTGCTGGTGTTGTATATGGTGTCACTGTCGGGGTACCGGTTAAAATTGCCCGTGAAGTTGTCTCTGAAACCAAACGCATGACCAGGACCCTGGAAGATGATTTCGAGACCAAAAGTGGTCCGCGTTTTTCACCGGTGCGCTTAATGATTTATGGCATGACTGTTCCATACGGACTAGTAAGTGGCAGTATCCTTGGCTCGGTGCACGGAGTTGGCGATGCGTTCAAATATGGTTATGAACAACCCTTCTCCAAGGTTTCCATTGGCCTTGGTGAAGACGAGGTTGCTATGAAGACCGTGCCCTGATTAAATAGACAAATTTTTCAATGTCAAGCGAAGACTGGTCAAACTTCAGGGCATGAAGTAAGTGTAAGACCTTGAATGACCACTCCAGAGGACAACGATATGAGAATGCTTTCCAGCCTGTTTAGAAATTTTTGGAATGCCATGGTACCGGACAACGGCGGTTCTGCCTGGGATTCATACCGAGCCTCAAGAAGTTAGACCAGCGCTCATAAACTCATTATTAGGGAGCCTCGCATTTGAGGCTCCCTTTGTGTTTGACCGCTATAATTAACCTGGAGCCTTTTTCGAGCTCTTAAAAACACAAAGGATGGTAGCTGTGGTTCATCTTTTCTCGTGGCTATATTTTGCCTATTTCTTCGTTGCCGGGGCATTTTTCTATTACTTGGAAGTGCTGGTCCGTGCCTTTACTTTTCCATTCGACCCAAACCGCAAGCTGATCCACTACATATCCTGTCTCTGGGCGTATCACTACATTTGGATCAATCCCTTTTGGCGCTGCCATTGGGAAGGTCGGGAAAACCTTAAAGGCCTTAAGACCTGCATCTATGCGGGCAATCACCAATCAACTGCAGACATTCCTGTTGCCTATGGGTTGTTCAAGCCATTTAAGTGGATCTCCAAGAGCGAAGTACTCAAGATCCCGTTTTTTGGTTGGAATATGGGCTTGAATCAGTACGTCTGTGTCAGGCGCGGAGACAAAAAGAGCATCAAGGAAACAATGGAAGCTTCCCGCATGTGGCTGAAGCGCGGCGTTTCTATGTTCATGTTCCCGGAAGGTACGCGTTCTGAGGATGGAGAAATCCTTCCATTTAGAGATGGAGCCTTTCGTCTGGCTTGTGAATTCAATGTGCCGATTGTGCCAATGGTCATTGATGGTGCCAGGGATATCATTTCCAAGCGCGGTAAGACCGTAAATTTCGACGTAGACATATACGTCAAGATATTGCCGCCTGTTTATCCGGCTGATTTTCAGAACCAGCCTGGTGCCCTGCGCCAGCACGTATTCGAGCTGATGAAAGCTACTTTGGCGGAGATGCGTCGCGGAAAAAAGCAAACTCCGCACAATGATCTTGTGAAAGCATAAGTTGAACTCGGGAACTTTTGTTTCTTGCCATTGTCTAGTCTTTAAGATGCTTTTTTAGAGAATGGTCACGGAAGGAACTCGCTTGAACATATCAGTTTTCAAAAAGGTTTCTTGGCTTTTGTCGGCAGTCCTTTGCGCTCAGGTGTTGCCGGCAGTAGGTCTGGAAACGGTTCCGATTCGCGGCAATGTCAAAACTTACGTGGATTTGCCGGATACTCTTTCCGGATCTGCCAAAGTCTTTGAAGTTTCCGGTACTTATGTGCGTCCACAATCGCGGACTTGTCCTCCTGCTGTCTTTCGAGCTTGGCTGCAAAAGACTCATCCACAGTTTTTTGCCTCGGCAAGCAGATATTCTGCTGAAAGCGTCATCGATGTTAAAGGCGAATGGGATGATTCTGCTCGAACGCTAAGAGCATTGAACATAAACCATACAAGTATCCGCCGCGGTAAATTGAAAGATCTGGACTTGCGCGGTGTGCGTGTTCTGGTTGTTAATTGTGCCGGTGAAGTGCCTCGAGAGTCTTTGCAGAAGATTCGTGATTTTGTCGCCGGTGGCGGCTATCTCCTAACTACGGACTGGGCATTAGATGGTTGTCTGCAGAAGGCTTTTCCCGGCTATGCCACCTGGAATGGTGGAAGATCGAGGACACCTGTTGTTGATGCACGCCTTGTAGACAGGCAAACTTCTTTGGTGGCGAACACCGTAAGCCTTGCCGGCTGGAAGCTTGATGATGCAGCACATACGATTCGAGTAAGTAATCCCTCGACGGTGAAGGTTTTAGCCGTTAGCAGTCAGCTGGCAAATGAAGATCCTGACCGCCAAGGCATATTGGCTCTCACTTTTGCCTTTGGCAGAGGGCGGGTTTTGCATATGATTGGGCATTTTGATAACAATGCCGCATTTGTTTTTACCGATAGTTTGCCGGACCCAGCGCCGCAGATTGGCATAGCCCTGCGTCAGGCGCTGGCCGCCAATTTTATTGTGGAAGGACTGACTCACTAGACGGTTTTCAAGGGTTTCCTTGACCGTCCCTCTGGGAAGGACAAGGAAAAGGAGTGGCAAGCCCTTGTTATGGGTCATTTAAAACTGACATTTTTGTCGCGCTTCCACAAGCCGCCGGTCAACTTTTACGACTTGCTTGAGCAGCATGCCGCCAAGACGCTGGAAGGCATGCAAGAGCTGGGAGCATGGTTTGAGACAGGCGATGATATACATAAGCATCGCGTGCCGGAAATAGAGCGGCAAGCAGATGCTCTCAGACTGGATTTGCAAATCAAGCTTGGAGCGACATTCATCACTCCTTTTGATCGTGAAGACATTTTCGATCTGTCTATAAAACTAGACGAAGTTATTAATGGTGCCAAAGCTATTGTCCGCGAAATGGAAGCAATGGATGTGCAGCCGAAAGAAGAGTCGCTGCAGCAGCTCAGTCTAATTCTACTTGAAGGCGCGCGCTGTTTGCACAATGCATTTTCCACTCTCAAGTCGGATCCAAAGGAAGCAGGTAACCAGGCTTTTTTAGCTCGTAAGTCGGAAAATCGTTTTACAAAAGTATATCGTCAGGCAACACATGAATTGTTTGCCGCAGACGATCTGAAATCTATCCTCAAGACTTATGAGGTCTATCGCAATATGCTCCACGTCGCTGAGCGAGTAGATAGTCTCGGAGAGAAGCTTATTCACGTGATTGTGAAGAATGGCTAGGTCTCAATGTCGATAACGTTTTTGATCTTTGTCGTTGTGGTTTTGGCCCTTGTCTATACTTTTACCAACGGTTTCCAGGACGGTAGCTCGGTAACTGCTGCGCCCATTGCTTGTGGTGCTATGACGGAGTTGCAAGCAATGCTTGTAGTCGCTGCCTTTGAATTTCTGGGGGCAATGTTCGGCGGGTCTTCCGTAGTTGGTGCCGTTCACGCAATTACGACATGGCCGAAACGACCTGATCTGCTGCCTGTTGCGATAACCGGACTGTGTGCTGCTGTTTTATGGAACTACTTAACTCGTATTTTGCGAGTTCCATCAAGTTCCACTCATGCTCTAGTCGGCGGATTGATTGGAGCAATGGTGGCAGCGGCCCATGGGTTCAAATACATAAATTGGGGACACCCCTATGACGTTATTAATTCAACAGGCGTGATTCGCGTGCTTTTGAGTCTGTTTATCTCTCCTCTAGTTGGCATAGCTGTCGGTTATTTGCTTTTGCGTTTGGCTGCTCTGTTGCTTGTCAGTGCCACGCCGGCGATGAACAAGGTCTTGCGTGGCGTGCAGTGGGTTACTGTTCCGATTTTGGCGTTTGCTCATGGTGCTAACGATACTCAAAAAGCAATGGCGGTTATAGTTCTTTCCCTGCAGGCTGCTGGTATGAGTCACAGTGGCATAGTGCCACTGTGGGCCAGGTTAATTACAGGCATTGCAATGGCTTTTGGTGTAATCATGCTTGCGCCAGGTATTGTCAAAAGAGTGGGCTACGATATTTTTAAGTTGCGTCCCTTGCACGGCTTTATTGTCGAACTCGGTTCAGAAACAGTTGTATTAACAGCATCGGTAATCGGCGCACCTGTAGCTACGTCACAGGTGATTTCTTCGACGGTTGTCGGCGTGGGCAGCTCGCAACGCATGAAGGCAGTACGCTGGTTGGTGTTCAAAGATATTTTTGTCGCCTGGTTCTTAACCATCCCGGCGGCGGCGGTTTTTGCCTACCTGCTTTATATTGCCTTCTTCCATTACTTGACTGAGGCGCTGCATTAACTGAATCAAAGGCTTGGAAACAGGTGGCGGGCGATAATAGCGCCTGCCTGACAGGCTTAGGAAGAATTGGTTGTCAGGCGGTAATTGGCACGACTGAATATAGGATAAATCTACAGTGAAAAGCAGTTTCAAAAATATTGGATTGACACTTGTCGCATTATCTTTTGCTCTTGTCGGTAATACTGCTGCGCAAGAATCATATTCTCAGGCTCAGTCATCACTGTCCGGTGATTACAATGCGTCATCGCGCAACATTGATCCGCAACTCTTGGGACAAATTCAGCCTGGTATCCCTCCTGTTATTAACGAATCCGAACAAGGATTGAAAGAAATACGTGACACCATTGGCAAAATCAAACATGTCCTTTCGCAAATAACACATGAAGTTCAGCGCGTACAGGTCTACAATTTCCTCACGCCGGTGGATATGGATGAAACATTTATGGATCCAACACTGCAATCAGATTATTTCTATCCGATGCAACCGGCTTCAGATGCTGGGCCGCGATCAGGTATTCCATTGCCTGCACGTAAGAAGTGGATGGATTATTATTCCAGCCAGTTGAACCAATTGATGCCGCTACTCAAAAGTGATGCTCAGGCTTTGGTATTGCCCGAACCAGGCGCCACTCCAATCACTGCACAAATGTGCGTGATGCAAGATACGGTCAAGCAAATTCAAAACGACTATGCACAATTGCAGTCGGCCATGAAGGGACCGAATTACGACAACGCCTACATTGCCAGACTTTCCGGTGCATTGCGTGACGATCTTTGTGGTGTTGATGTTGTGCGCAAACACATGCTGAGGATTGTGCAGAACGATCGTAAGCAAAGCGCAAAGACGTTTTAGCGTCGTCGCTTTGCTCGTCAGAATGACGTATTCAAAAAGAGCCAAGTTGATATCAACCTGGCTCTTTTCCTTAGGACTTTGAACTAGTTACTTGCCAATGCCTACTGCTTCGCCGGCTTTCTTGGCGCCTTTGCCCATAGCGTCAGCTGTGGCTTTCGTTCCCTTACCAACTGCTTCGGCTCCTTTTTTGGTGCCTTCAACGGTTGCTTTGGCAGCTTTGCCTGTAGCATCAGCGGCCCCTTTTACAGCCTTGCCAGTGCCTTCACCGACAGCCTTGGCAGCTTTGCCCGTGCCTTCAGCGGTACCCTTGACCGCCTTGCCGGTGCCTTCGCCGACAGCTTTAGCAGCTTTGCCCGTGCCTTCAGCCGTGCCCTTGACCGCCTTGCCGGTACCTTCGCCGACAGCTTTAGCTGCTTTGCCAGTGCCCTCGGCGGTGTCCTTCACCACTTTGCCGGTGCCTTCTGCTGCACCCTTAACCACTTTGGCAGTGCCCTTGCCGACGGCTTTGCCACCCTTAACTACG
>SBAT01000354.1 GCA_005240105.1 Chloroflexota bacterium | reverse complement strand
GGGTTCAAACACCGGACAAAACCAATATTTTGTGTTCAGTACCATCCAGAGGCAAGCCCAGGACCACATGACTCTCATTACTTATTCGAGAGGTTTGCCCAATTAATTCAAAAACCAGGAAGGTGATTCCGAATTGTATAACCTAGTAATTTTTGACTTTGACGGAACTTTGGTCGACTCAGCTCCAGGTATAGTCGACGTAATGCATCAAGTAGTAGATGAGTACCTTCTGTCAAAACAGCTACTGGAGAAATGGAGAAACTTAGTTGGTGTTCCACTACTCACCCAAATGGAAATTATTTTTCCAGAGAAGGGCAGTGAATACCACGAGACCGTAGCTAATCGCTACCGAGCCATCTACGACACGAAGGCAATCGAGATTTGCCCCTTATTTCCAGATTTGCTGCAAGTGCTAAGCAAACTGCAAGAGTGCAAGGTAGACCTGGCCATTGTGTCTTCAAAACGTCGCAACCTGGTTGAGCTTGTTCTAGATCATCACGATTTGAACAAGTACTTCCGCGTCGTTTTAGGTCAGCAGGATGTGAACAATCACAAGCCACATCCAGAACCTGTGCACATTACGCTGAAACAGCTGAATCATTTGCACAAGCAATCAGTGGTTATCGGTGACAGCACATTCGACTTAGACATGGCCCGCAACGCAGGCGTTGACGCAATTGGCGTCACGACCGGTATTCATACAAGAGAAGTATTGGAGACCTCAAAACCAACTCACATAGTCGACAAGCTTGCCGAATGCTTACCGCTCATTCTCAATGGCAGAAATGGCAATGGGAATGGAAACGGCAATGGAAAAAATGGCAACGGTAACGGCAAGCACTAAGTCGACTTTCCATGTCTATAACAACTAAAGAATCAGGCGCCTACATTTAGGAGCATCATCTTGCACCTTCGATTGATGTCGCTCACATCTATTGCCGGTATCGGGCGCTTACCGCGCCTGTAGCTTTGGGTTCCCCCTTTTCTAAACACACTTCACGTCAGTTTGTGCAAAATCATTGCCTTTGCAAAGCAAGGGTTCTCCAAATTCCTTAGCCAATGCATAAGCAAAGCAATCACCAAAATTTAGCTTTGCCTTGTGCCCAGAACCTTTACCAAAATCGCGATACGCTTCCCGCGCCATGCGAGCTTGACTCTCGCTAACGGGCTCAATAACAATTTGTGCAGTCTTCACCAATTCATCAAACCGACGACTCATAATAGGATTTCGACCAGCATCAATGATTATGGAAGCCTCAACAAAATTCGCTGCAGATATGCGACAGCGCTCAGATATCTCTATCTGTTTAGCGCACGTAGGAGCTTCCGGTTCGTCTCGGAGAATCGCAAGAATTGCAGAAGTATCGATGATCATTTAGGCAGTCCCTGCTCATCGTAGAGAAGCTCGCCATGATCAATAGAGGCAATTGGTTCTTTCATTCGCGCTGCACAATCTTTGCCAATTGCAAGTAAACGCTCGGAGAGACTTTGTTGCTTCTTTCCACGAAGGCGATTCAACCGCTCACGTACAGAAGTCGTAATTGCTTCTGTCATACTTTCGCCGGTAATACTAGCTAGTTGTTTAACGAGCCTATGCGTATCTTCGTTTTTAATATTTAGACTCATGTCACAGTTCTACCTTAACTATCTACCATTCTACCATATATTCACCATCACAAGCTCGTAGTACTACGCACCCACCGTATTTCCCCCAATGACAGCACAAAAGGCACTCCACATAATGATTCCAGCACGGAGTCAGATAGCACTGGAGGCTGTTGAAATGGGCGACTATCAAATTCAGAATGCGGAAAAATCAAAACTAGCAAACAACAGCGGACATCTTCTGCCTGAAGAGTTTTACACCGGTAAGACACACGGAGTTACGTTAGATAGCTCAATGAAGGCTCTTTCTGCCTTTTCTACTGGACTTGCCGAAGGGACTATCGCCAAGGTAACCCATTTTGCAGAGTCCCCAAAAGAGAACCAACTCGAAGTTCTTTGTCACGCTGGAGCAGGCGCTGCAGTAGGTATTGGACTGGCATTAGCAAGTAAAAAACTGGCAACGATTGTAGGCACCCTAGCGACCGGAGAAATGGCACTACGAGGAATAAGTGCCTGGGGTCAATCATCCGAATCAATGAAAAATCTATGGACGACAGGCACAGGCTACGAAGAGGCAAAGAAGAAAATTTCCTCTAACTTCGGGCAATTATCTGTCGACTTTTTGGCAATGACTGCAACTGGCGCAATCGCCGGAGGCGCAACTTGGGGCGGACTAAAGTTACGGTCCATTCTACAAGCAAAAAAAGTCGGAGCACTTACACCACATGCTGAACTATCAACCGCAGGCAATCTAGAGAATGCAGCCGTCGGTCACCAAGTTTCCGAGTTCGACGCCCTGTGGCGAACTCCGTTGAAAATGTCTAAAGAGACACATAAGCCCACCGCAAACTTGCAAACCCTTTCCGCCAAAGAAGCCGAACATCAATTAAGCGGTCGCAATTTCTTGAATAAAGAATCGCCATTCGCCACTGCAACACCCACGATTACTGAAGGCATGTCGCAACTTCAACTGATATCAACAGTAAGTAGAGACGCACAAAGTAATAACAAACACTTAGATTGGGGACTCACCCGACTAATTGAGAAGTTTACTCACGGAAAAGACGGCGACTATATACGCATGTCAGCCCAGGGACAAAGCGAAATGATTGCAAATCTGTCCCACGTTTCACGCAACGTCTCCAGGAGTGAAATTGGTCACGCAGCTAACCTGACTGCACTTTCCAAAGTGCATAATTATGCTGGTCGCCATCAACAAGAATTGAAGCTTCTCGAACAATCGCAAAAAATTCTTGACGGAGAAACATCAACTCTCGGCTATACACCCGAACTAAAGACAAACTTACAAAGACTGGCAGATGCTTACACCGCTATTGGTGAACCAGCACGAGCAGTTTCAACAGCTGAGCGCCTGGTAGAAATAAGTAAAGTCGGTCAGGCAACTGAAAGAGTAAATGCACTGAACAATCTTGGAAAAGTCTGCAATAACATCGGCGCAACAGACAAATCACTAACTGCTTATGAGCAAGCAGTGGTGGCTGGCAATTCAACCAGCAGATACGACATCAAACTTTTTTCCATGCCCAACAGCAAAAATTTGTCGGAATTGCACCAATACTTTAGAGAAAGCGGTGAAGCGGATAACGCTAAGCGCTGCCTGAAGATTATGGACTTCTGGAATAGCTAGTCCCAGACTAAACCTTCACAAACTCAATATTCGAGTTTTGCCTTGAGGGCGTACCGAAAAGAACAAGCATGCCGTCAGGCTGTACCGAAAGCGCGGATTCCAAGAGGGTGCGGACTGTTAGCGAAACTCGCTTTCTAGCACAAAAGTTTCTAATGTCAGTAGTGGGTTCCATTGGCAACCGACTGTCGTCTGCTATCATATGGCGAGGTTTATATGAGGTGCATGCACGTGGGCAATTTACGTTGTTCAGTTCAAGATTTGCTTGTTTCTTCCAAGAAGGCTTCGGCGTTCGCGCTGGTGAGCCTGATGGCTTCCGGACAGATTTGTTTGGCAGCCAATGAAACAAACAATGCCGCAGATGCAGCGAAGCCTGCTGATCAAACTCAGCCAGCTACAGCCCCTGCAACAACTGATGCCGATGATTCTGCAGTTGTGTCTACGACTTTAGAGTCCAGCACCAAAGCTGACGAATTGGTCACAACCGACGATGTGCCGCTTGCTCGCAAGCAAGTTGATACATATCCGGACAATCCGGAAGCTCACTTCATCTTAGCTGTGGCATTGACACGTACAAGCCAAGTCGAAGAGGCTCTCAAGGAAGTGCGTCTGTCGCGCAAGCTGGCATCAACACAAGGTGGTGCTGAGTATTTCGACAAACTAATTGCCACCTATGAGAAGATGCTCACCTATGCGCCGAATGAAAATCGCGTTCGCTATAGCTTGTCCTGGGCTTATTACATGAAGGCTTATTTGCTTGCTCAGCAATCAGAAAAGCTGACACGCGACAAAAACACCTGGGCAATGGTGCAGCAATTGCAGGCAGCCAAAGTCCCTGTGTACGAAATTCAGCAAGCAGCTATGCAAGTGCAATCAGGCAGAATGGATCCAGATGTTGTGCTGGCAAATTTAAAAGCTGGTCGCCCATTGGTTGATCGATCGAAGAACAAGCAAATCGTGATCGACCAAATTGGTAAGAGTCTAGCTGCTCAAGCAGGCATAGCCAATGTGCCAACGTCAATTAAGCCAATTCAAGGCGCATTGGACAAAGCCGATCCATCAATGGCACCACAAATCAAAAAGTATTTCGAATCAGCTCTCAAACAGCTTGATGAAATAGTTGCCCAACAACCAAACGATATTTGGGCGCGTGTTTATCGAGCTCACTTAAAGGCCGAGTACACAGGCAATCTTGACGAAGCCATGGCCACTTGGCGTCAATGCCAGAAGTTGGCGGCTGATAATCCTGCTCCGTATTTCTTTTTAGGCGAAGGTTATCTCAAGCAAGGAAATTTAAAGGAGAGTGTTAACAACATCTCCCGAGCTGTTGCTTTACGCGCTCTAGGGAAGTAAGGTCACATCATCCCCATGAACCTCCACCCAATCGTAAAAATCCTAATCGCGCTGTCAGTTGTAGTTGGACTGGTAGTTGGCTTCATCTATGTACAAAAAGACGCCAACCAACAGATCAAGGCAGTCAAAAAAGATATAGACGAGAATCCAAACAAAGACTTCGTTACCATAACAGGATATGAGTTGAAAGAGGTCGACGACCAGAACCACGTTCGCTGGCAACTGAAGGCAAAACAGGGCACAGTGAACTCCCAGACACACTTGGTTAACCTTGAAGGTATTGTCGTTGAGTACTTCAATGGTCCGGAAGTCAAAATGCGTTTGACCGCGCCGACAGGCGAAGCTAATGAAGAAGACCGACACGTGAAATTATCCAGACAGAATGGTCAAAAGGTTATTGCCACTGGCGACGGCGGCAAAACCCACATGGAGACTAACATCCTGGAATTAAGTAAAAACAATAGGTTTATTGCCTCGGATGGTGTTAACATCAATCTCCCCGGAGTAGCCAAGATATCTGGTAACCGGGCTGAAGGCAATATCAATTTCAGCGAGCTGAACAACTTCAAAATCATCGGCAATACCCATGCAGAGATAGTTGTCAACTGAGCATTTACACGAAGACAACAAGTGATTGTCAAGCGGAGACAAATTGATGATAAGCAAATACTTAGCGAAATCCCACAAAGTCATTTTGACGCCGGCGATTCTTTTATCGCTCGCAACACCTACATGTTTCGCGCAAGAAATGCCCGGTGCTGCAATTTCCGGTCCAGTTGATATTCAGGCTCAAGAGCAAGAATTTGCCCAAGACCACGTTGTAGCCAAAGGCGCTGTAAGAGTTGTCTACAAGGAAAGTGTCATCAACGCCCCGCAAGCCATTATGTATAAGGATGCAACAGGCAATTTACGCAGTGCTGTTTTCACCGGACACCCAAACCTGGTGCAAGGTAATAGTAAGTTAGATGCGGACACCATCACCTTTGAAATGCTAACGCAAAAGGTAATTGCTGAAGGGCATGCTCACTCCGAAGTAATAAGCAGTGGCGATCCTAAAAAAGAAGGCAAGCCGGACGCCAACAAAAGCGTGGCTGTAAATTTCACGGGCAGCAAACCAGTTGAAAAACCGGCCGGTACTGTCGAAAGAATCATCACCGATTCAGACAAGCAAGAATATGATCAAGGCTCAGGCAAGTTTATTGCCATTGGTCACGTGCATGTAAAAAATGGCGACATCACCGCGTCGGCTGACAAATTGCAATTGATGTACGGCGTCGACAAAAAGCCCGAGACGGCAATTTTTACGGGCAATGCAGTAGCCACCCAGAATAGAAACAGCACTTCCGCCGACAGCATCACTTACTTTATGTCTACCAAGAGGCTGCAAGCGACCGGTCACGTAAAATCACAAGTGATTCAACCGAAGAAGAAAGCTGAAGCTCCCAAACCAATTAGCCAGCCCGGGCTATTGGATGTACCGGCAATGGCCGCTACAGTTCAGGAAGTGCCAATTATCATCACATCCGACAGCCAGGACTTGAGCCAGGACAACGGACGTATCACAGCCAATGGCAACGTGCACGTCTACTATGACGACACCACCGGCATCGGACCAAAAATTGTTGTCTTGCGCAATCCGGAAGGCAAAGCTGAAAAGGTCTACTTCGTAGGTCGTTCGCAAGTCAACCAAGCCGGCAGACGCTGGATAGCCGACAGGATAACCATGACGGTTGCTACAAAGAAAATTTTGGCAGAAGGCAACACCAAGGCTTTCATCATCAACGGACCACTTAAGAAACCGGCAATTCAAGATGTTGAAACTCAATTGGCAAGCCGTTTCCAGAACGCCAACCAGAGCATAAGCTCAACCAAAATCGAGAGGCCGCAATGAGCATTGTTGTTGAACACATTCAAAAAACATATGGCGGAAGGCGTGTCGTAGACAACGTCAGCTTTCATGTTAATGCCGGTGAAGTAGTAGGTCTCTTGGGACGTAACGGGGCTGGCAAAACCACCTCCTTTGATATGGTGCTTGGTCTTGTAAAACCGGAAAAAGGCAAGGTTAGTCTTGGTGGCAAAGATCTGACAAAACTGCCCATCCACCAAAGAGCGCGCATGGGTATTGGTTATTTGCCTCAAGAAGCATCCGTCTTCCGCAAGCTTACCTGCGGCGACAACTTACGGCTGATACTTGAGCTAAGAAAGTTCAACAGACGACAAATTGAAGATAGAACCATGTCTCTGCTGAAGCAATTTAACCTCGATCACTTAATCAACATTCAATCCATTCAACTATCCGGCGGTGAAAGAAGACGTCTGGAAATTGCTCGTTGTTTGGCAATCGAACCCAAGTTCATTCTTCTCGACGAACCGTTTACCGGTGTTGACCCAATTTCCATCAACGATATCCAAAACCTTGTTCGCCGCTTAAAGGACGAATGGGGACTTGGAGTATTGGTTACAGACCACAATCCACGAGCAACACTAAAAATTACCGATCGAGCCTATCTAATTGATCAAGGCAAGATTTTGGTTGCCGGCACAAGCCATGAAGTTGCCGTCTCCCCAATTGCTCGCAAACACTATCTCGGTGAGGACTTCACGATATGACCATCGGCGTCAAAATGCTCGATCGCTACATTGCCAATGAATTTTGGATGCCTCTGCTTTTTGGTATAGGTATTGTTACCGGCGTGTGGTTTGGTGCCGAACAATTGCGCACCATCTTCAACCTGATTATGAAATCAGGCGTGCCAATTACAATGGCCATGGAAATTCTTGCCTTGCACATGCCGGAAGTCATCGTAATGACTATTCCAATTGGTGTGCTGCTCGGGACGCTGCTCGTTTTCAATCGCTTGTCTGGAGACTCTGAAATAATCGCCTTGCGCACATCCGGCGTAAGCTTCTACCGAATAATGATGGCACCATTGCTGTTCGGTATCCTTACAAGTTTTGCCAGCTTCTGTATCAGTGAATTCATTGTGCCTGTCGCCAGCCAAACATCCAAGAAGCTTGAATTCTTAGCCTTGTACAAGAGCGAATTGCCCAAGGGACAAGCCAACTTTACTTATATGGAACGCGGACATGATCTAACACTTGATCGCGTCTTCTATATCGGCTATCACGACGGCAATACAATTCACAATATCATTGTGCTCGATTTCACTCGTGACAAACTAGTACAAATCATTGCCGCAGCTTCGGGCGCTTTGCACAGTGGTGAGTGGCTCTTGAAAGACGGCAGAACTTACGTCTTGTCCGGCAACAGCGATATTACTCGCATATTGCAATTCGACAAGCTACTGCTACCAGGCATCAAGAACGTTCAATCGGCATTAGAGACGGGCAAAGTATCGCCCAAAGAAATGAACATGTGGCAGCTTGGGCAATACATAGACATGCTCAAGACTTCCAATTCGGTAAGCAACGATCTCTTGGTGCGCTACTATCAAAAATTTGCCAGCCCACTAGCCTGTTTAATCGTTGCCCTAGCCGGAGCGCCGCTTGGTCTCTTGGCTCGCCGTTCACGTAACAACATTGGTTTCATCTACTCAGCGGCAATTGTGTTCATCTATTACGTGCTTGTTTCAACATCAGGCGCTATGGGTGAAGCTGGTCGTATCGATCCCATGCTTGCCGCCTGGCTGCCGAATATCGTGATAGGCACACTTGGTGCAGTAATCCTGTACTTCAAGGCTAAGTAGCGACCTGATTCGTATTTCTACGAATTGACTGATAGTAAATATATAGGTAGCCTACGTGCAATTAACTATTTGCACCGGGTCTCCCAAATAGGCATTATTTTGACCTCGCAAGCTCAGACTAGCAATAACGTCCAATCGCGGCAGAAATCGCGCCTATTTATCGTATTTGCTTTTGCCATGCTGCTGGCTTGCGTGCCCGTATTGCCGCTGAAGTTTCTCGGTATTCCGGGGCCTGACGGCGATCTCAATCTGGCAAGCATAGCTAATTTGCCCACCTGGATTAGCAATAAATTTAAACCGCACGAAGGTAAGACCAAGCACCAGGCTGCTTCTGCTCAACAGGGCAAGCCGGCAACAGAAATCGAATTATTAGATCAAGCGGCCAAGCAACTCACGCTCGAAATATCTAAATCACCGTCTGATCCGGCTCTCTATAATCGCCTGGGCCTCATCTACGCAGGGCTAGGAGAACTTGACGCAGCTGAAGCACAATTCCAGAAGGCCGTTGAATTGGGTCGACAGAAATTAGCCACTGAATCGGCTACCCTAAAGAGCCAATTGGCCCAAAACCAAAGACAAGAAGCTTCAGAAACCCTCATTGAACAATCGAGCATCAATGTTGAGTTAGCTGCTTCCCACAGCAATTTAGCTCGCATTTATGAAAAGCTTGGTGAACAAGACAAGGTTGTTCATGAACTCAATCAACTCAATGCTTTGACCACTGTTGCCGATCAAGTAAACATACAGACCAAACTGACAGCCGGCATGAACGCAGCAACCGCTCGTTTGTTTGCCAATGCTCAGACTCTTATGGCATCAGGCTTTTTGCCGGAAGCAATTAAAAAGTATCAGCAAGCAGCCATTGCCAGCCCACAACTAGCTATCATTCATCAGCAATTAGGTCTTGCCTATCTGCTCGTTCAGAACCACGCCGAGGCTGCTCGAGAATTAGAAAGAGCAGCAAGTTTGGATCCCAAAAATGCCGACATACACAATAACCTTGGTCTTGCCTATCAAGCTCAAGGCTATACCGGCAAGGCTCGCCACGAATTTGAAACTGCTCTCAAAATCAAACCAAAACTGGCCACAGCTGCTCTTAATCTGGGCAATATAAACTCCGCCAACGGTAACTTTCCGGCTGCAGAAACAGCCTACAGAAGAGCAATAGCGGCGGACGCTCGTTCGGCAGTAGCGCACAATAATTTGGCAGCAATTTATTCAATGGAAGGACGCTACAGCAAAACCATTGAAGAATTCCAGAAAGCTATAGCCATCGAGCCTAAAATGGCATCTGCACATTACGGTCTCGGTCTTGCCTATTACAACAGCGGTAAATATATAGCTTCAATACCTGAGTTTCGTCAGGCTGCCGCCTTGAATCCCAGCCTGAGCGATGCGCAAGCTAAAATAGACGCTGCAGTTCGTAAATCCGGGCAATACTAGCTCTAATGAAAAATATAGTCCTAATAGGTCCACCTGGCGCAGGCAAAACAAGTTGCGGAAAAATTCTGGCCGCCAACTTGCAAATATCATTTTTTGACACCGATGCCCTTATTGAGAGTCAGGCAAAAAAGAGCGTCAAGGAAATCTTCGGCGAGCATGGTGAAGAGCACTTTCGCCAACTCGAATGCAGTCTGCTTGATTCTCTTATTGCCCAACCGCAAAAGACGCTTGGCTCAGATGCCTCGTTTGTCCTTTCCACGGGTGGGGGCACGCCAATTCGCCCCGGCAATTTGGCAAAACTTAACAAGATTGGTCTTGTTGTATTGCTGGAAGCCGACCTGGAAACCCTGGTAAAACGAGTCAGTCAGGCAGGAGATAGCCGTCCATTATTATCTGACGGTTCGCAAAAGGATGCCCAAACGGCTGCCAGAACCCGTTTAACCGAACTTTTGGCCGACCGCAACCCAATTTATCGGCAAGCAGGTTACAAGATTGATACAACGTCCTTAAGCCCCTCTGAAACAACTAAGCGAGTTATTGACG
Organism: Chloroflexota bacterium; assembly: GCA_005240105.1. Classification (GTDB taxonomy): domain Bacteria; phylum Cyanobacteriota; class Vampirovibrionia; order Obscuribacterales; family Obscuribacteraceae; genus SBAT01. The sequence goes on along the minus strand of SBAT01000354.1, from coordinate 4,333 downwards.
TCCTTGAGCTAGATGCCTAAAAAATCCGGGCATAATAGAATGGCAAGGTTAGTTTTCCATTGGCATTAGTGGGAAAGGATAGAAATTGTCAGTTTCGCGTGATGAACTGATGTACCTTCAATCCCAGCTGGAAGGACTTGAGTCAATTTTTCTTGAGCTCATGCCTTTTGGCATTGGGCTAAAGCGTCACGACGTGCAGGAGTTTTACAACAAGCGCCTGGACCATGCCACAAAGCCGAGTGCTTGTGTTGCCGAAGGAGAGCTTAGAAGACAATTCAACACCAAAGCTAACCAAGTACGCAACCTTGTCGACAGTGCCGAGTCGTTAGGTGATGTCACCAATAAACTAAACTTAATTCGAGCGGCAGCAAGCCTTCCCGATGACAGGAAACAAGCACTCAAAGCCGGCGTCGGTGACTTTTGCCAAAAACTTATCAATGAAGAAACTGCTGACATGGAGCTTCTCGATTCCATTTTGAATAGCGGCGAGATTAGCTCGGTTGAAGCTCGCGTTTTACTAGCGTCAGCAATGTTTTTGATCACAGACGAAGTTGCCTGCAACGGACAAAAAATGCCTGTTGCCGAATTGCTCAACAAGCTCATGGATAAAACCTCCAAAAGTCTTTTATCACGCAACGATCCTTTTTTGGTAGAAGCTCAATGCGCCCTCGAAGCGCTGCAAGACGAGGAGTCTTAAATTGAGAATCCTCGTCATTAATGGTCCCAATTTAAATATGTTAGGCGTGCGTGAGACAGCCGTTTACGGTCGACTGGTCTGGTCGCAAATCGAAGAAAAACTGCGTCATCTTGCCGGCGAAATGGGCGTTGAGATCCAAATCATGCAATCCAACCATGAAGGCTCCCTTATTGATGCCGTTCAAGAAGCACCAGGAAAGGGCATTCAAGGAATTTTGATCAACCCGGCAGGATACGGGCACACATCCATTGCCCTTAGAGATGCGCTATTAGCCGTAAATTTGCCTTTTGTTGAAGTGCACATTTCCAACACCTTTGCCCGCGAAGAATTCCGCCACAAGACTTATCTCTCCGACATAGCCAAAGGTGTTATCGTCGGGTTTGGTGCTGACAGCTATCTTCTTGGTCTGCGCGGACTAAAAGATATACTTAGTCATAAGCCTTAAACCACTAGCGTTTTTTGGCGGAAACTCTTTGTCCAGCCTCTTGTCACGCCCGGTTCTGTGGATTGGCTCACCTGTCTTAGTGTTAGTCTTTGGTGGAGTGTTGTCGATGAATGCTTGTATGGCCATGCATTCGCCCTCGACGTCTTCCGGGATATTAGCCACATTTGCTTTGCGTAAAATTGACTCACAACCATTCCAACCATACTGATTAGCGACATCAGCAACCTGTGCTACAAACCTCGTCGAATGATGTGCGTACTTATCGGCCAACAATATCGCTCGCCTGACATTGTTACGTACAAGTTCATCTTGAACATGACGAAACAGGGGATCATCCAGCGCCGCTTTTAATCGGGACATCATATCTCTTGCTTCATCAGTATCTGCCGTAAACGGATATTCGCGCACAGACTTTTCATCCAATAGAGTTTGTGCATGAATGCCAAAAACCTCCTCAAATCTGTTCGGCGTGCCAGAGGGTTGAACACTGGGCGCTTTCTCCTGAAGATTGTTCTCAGCAGCCTTGCGCCAGCCCTTAAACAACTCCGGCAGCCCACCAACTTTTTCGGCTTCAGCTGCGTCGTACCAGGCTCTAAATAGTTTCGGCAACTCGCCTTTTACTTGATTCCACTGGGCAATACCCACTGAAATGCCATAGCCATTATCGTTAAGGACAATTGTGTTATAGCCACCTTCATTTCGACTGATGAGATTTTTGACCCTGTCAATAAACTTGCTCTTTTGCTCATCACTCATCTGGTCGATGCGATCATATTCACCGCATTGCCTGCCTTGTCCGCCCTCTTCGAACAAGTGCCATTTTGGTTTTTCCCAGAAGTGTTGTCTGGCATCTTGCTTTGGCAGTGCAGGATATCCACGATATTCACCCGGGAAATTTGTGCCCTCTACATCAGGGTCAACGTACAGTGCGGACAAAATGCGTAATTTTGGATCTTGTGTGCCTTCTTCAAGTTGAATGTCTTGAGACCAGTTTGTTCGCACATAGGAAACCAATTGCCGGAGAGCAGCCTTTTGTTTTTCCGTATAGTCATTGCCTGCACCCTGCTCACCATTGACCATCTCAATTGAGATTAACGGATCAAACGAACTCATCTTCTTGTGCGGATCGCGAATTTCTTTGATTGTGCCATCCGGCTCAACTCGGAAATTGGCTGCAGTCTTGTCCGTAGACAAGGTCGATGTTTCCCTTACGGCAATTACTTTCACTTCCTGGCGATTTCTTTCAAACGGCTGGTCGAGACGCTCAGAAGTGTCGAATATTCCCCCGCTAGCTAGTTCAGAACATTTATGGGCGGTGCTGTCACAAAGATAGAACGCCTCCTGTGCAGTGACTTGCCCCTGTTTTGCCTTGCCACAGGACAAATCCCGTGCGCACCCTTCTGCCGCCAGCTCAATCAAACCCGGCAATTGCGCCACTGGCTGGGCTTCCAGCTCGTGGGCAAATTGGTCAATGCTGTCAAAATGTCGGTTTATGGGCATATATTCAGTTGGAGGAGTGACGAATGCCTATATTGCCTTAAATGGAGATTAATTAAGATGGGGAAGTCCGCATGTTTTTTCGTATTTTCCCCAGGGTGAAAATGCCCATTCCTAACTAAAATTGACAGACTATGGTAGCCAACTCAGATAAACCACTAAACCCCAAAGACCACGTCAAAGAAGGCGCGGCTCATCAACACGACGCCTCGAAGATCCTGCGCGAAAGTGTCCTTCATGCCCCCTTCTCAGAGCAGCAAGCTATTCAGAAAGCTGCCCTGAAAACCAATGGTTCATCTGACGCCACTCATAAGATTGCCGACGGCCATGCAAAAGCAAAGGGCGCTGATTTAAGTGAGGCGAAAGTAGACCAATATGGTCATATCATTGGCGGCACTGTGAAGTTGCCAAACGGCGACACCTTTGAACATGTAGATGGCAAAAAGTGGGTTTGGCACACTAAAGATAAAAACGGCACCCCCCGCGATTTCAACACCGAATTCCAAGATGCCACAGTGGATGAAAAAGGCAACTTCGCCTGGAAATTTAAAGACGGTCGCAAACATTTAGTTGACGCCAATGGTAAGTACACTGAAGTCCTCGACACTGTCAAAATAACATTTAAAGACGGTCGTCAGCCGGAATTTCTACCTGCTGATGAGGCAACCCAATACACCGCCACCAATGCCCTGCTCGACGGTGTGGCACAGATAGAGAAAATCAAAAGAGATCGTTACGGAACAATTGAATCCATCACATCCGACAAAGACGGTACCGCCTCTCTCGAATACGAAACTGACGAAAATGGTAATCCGTGCGTAACCAAAATCACCTATGGCGATGGCTCTAAGATGCAAAAGACTGCCGACGGCAAGTGGCAGCACTTAGACAAAGACGGTAAATCAGAGTTATTCGACGGCGATGTCGCAGTTGATCACGACAATGCCACCTTTGAATTTAGAAAGCGCCCACAGTTTAGTCAAGAAATGGCAAACCTTGAAGATGCCCTTCCCCCAGGCTTTGTCATGCCCCGCGGCTACGATGCACTTTATGGTGAAGCTAAGAAACGCGGCAGATCTTCCAATTTCTGGCAAAACGCATCCATTATCGCCGAAACTGCAAAAGCCAAAGGTGTTCCGGCCGAGCATGCCCTCGCCACAGCTCTTGTTGAAACCGGCGGCACGCTGAGCGAGACAATTAGAGGCGACAACGGCTACAGCTACGGTCTATTCCAGTTATATACAAAAGGCGGACAGGGCAATGAGCTCCTAAATAAGCACAACGGAGACCGCAGCGTTCTGGTAAATCCAGGCTTGAATGCAGACATGTCTATTGGTCATATGGCCAAAACAATTTCCAAACACGGCAACAGCGGCAGAAGCATGGCTCAGCTGATGGCGCTCTCCCAGCGTCCAGCTGATCCAGTTGGTTACGCCAGGGCAGTTGAATCACGCCTCAATGAAGCAAGATCAATTCTTAATGCTGTCGATCGCATTGCTCACGAAAAAGCCACCACAGACCGAATCGAAACTTAGATAGCTAATTTAGTCCACAGGTTCAGGTAGTCCAGAAGCTAACGCCTAAAGGGCTCTATATGAGACTACAGCATGTCCCTGGCGAATCATGTTCAGCTGTTGAGCTGCGTGCTTAGACAAATCAAGCACGCGATTGCCATAGAATGGTCCTCTGTCAGT
>SBAT01000142.1 GCA_005240105.1 Chloroflexota bacterium | reverse complement strand
TTAATAGATCATCGCACACTATTACGAGCACCGTGATTATGTAAATGGCTACTTCACTCTTTCCGTATTCCGCCAATGTGCGAACAATCGAAAAATTTGTCAGCTTGAATCCTGTATACACGAGTATAGCGGCCAGACAGGATATCGGTATGAGCTTCAGTACTGAAGGCAGGAAAACCACAAATAAAAGAAGCCAAAAGCCGTGCATCATGGTCGACGCACGCGTTTTTGCACCAGCATTCACATTGACGCTTGACCTGACGATAACTCCAGTCATCGGTAATGCGCCCAAAGCACCACATATGATATTACCGACGCCTTGTCCTGCCAATTCCTGGTCGTATTTAGTCCTTGGTCCCTGGTGCAAGCGATCTACTGCTGAAGCACTCAAAAGAGTTTCCGCACTTGCGATTAGCGCAACACCTAACGCCTGTAGAAAAAGCGTCCAATTGAGTGATGCTCGAATTGTTTCTGCAGTCGGAAATTGTAGAGCGGATAGTAGATTATCCGGTAGGGACACAGTCTTAATGTCCAATCGAAACATGATGGTAACGGCAGTGGCAGCAAGAACGGCGACAAGCGCAGCCGGCAGTATTTTTTTAAGCCGCTTTGGCGCAATGCTCCAGAAGGCCAGTATCAAAATGGATAGTATTCCAACACATCCAGCAATGTGCGTGCTGGTAATGCTGACAGATTGAAGGCATTCCCAAATGGCCAACGGAATCGTAAGCAAGTTTTCAATCCCGCTGCCTTTTGGTGTGTCGTCAAGCATTACGTGAAACTGGCTGGCCATAATCAGGACGCCTATGCCTGATAGCATGCCATTGATCACGGCAGGAGAAACAGCTCTGAACCATTGTCCCAATTTCAAGAGTCCAGCGAGAAGCTGCACTACTCCTGCTAGCAATACGATTAATCCAAGTGCAGCGACACCGTGTTCTTTCACAACTTCAAAAACAATGACGGTCAAGCCGGCTGCGGGCCCGCTCACTAGCAATGGTCCGCCTGATAGCCTTCCTACAACTATCCCACCGATAATGCCAGTGACAATGCCAGCTGCCGGAGGTACGCCAGATGCTATTGCGATCCCCATACAAAGCGGCAGAGCGACGAGGAAAACTACTATCGACGCAAGAAAATCACTAGTGAAATTCTCGCGGTAGCCAGTCACAATTGAAGATAGTTTACTGATGAAACTCATGCCTCTTTCTCATTAGATAGAACTGCTGGTGCCAGTGAACCTGGACCGTCGGCGTTCGACTCCAGTCTCTACTTCAGTGACTGGCAGAAATTGCCCCTCATCTGGTCGGAAACTGAAGACTTCTCCGGTCTCAATTTTGTAGGTCCATGCATGCAGATTTAGCTCACCTCTTGCCAGACGTGCTGCCACTGCTGGGTGTGTTCGCAAATTTTCGACTTGGACAAGAACATTTTCTTGAATAGCGACACTAAGCAATTCATCATCAGGTAGATTGTGGTAATTCTCATCTACAATGCGCTTTGTTGCTTGAGCATGCGCAAGCCAACTTGCAACAGTAGGCATATCGTGGAGCTTTTCAGGATGCAGCAAGCCCTTCACAGCGCCACAGTGTGAATGTCCGCAGACTATTATGTCTTTGATTCCGAGAGCAACCACCGCAAATTCGATGGTTGCACCTTCGCCGCCATTAGCAGCACCGTAGGGTGGAATGATGTTTCCGGCATTTCGCAAAATAAATAAGTCACCGGGATTTGTCTGGGTGATCAAGTTTGGATTTATGCGTGAATCTGAACACGTTACAAAAAGCGCATCTGGTGCTTGTCCCTGAGACAAACGTTCAAACAATTCTTTTTGCGAAAGAAATATTTCTGATTGAAATTGATGGAGACCGGCTAGTAGTTTTCGCATTAGATATCACCTCCAGAAGTGGATGAGTTGAGAGTCTTTCGTAACTGAGCAAGACAACTTAAGCTTCCGCCGCACGAAGCAGTTTCGTGCAAGCATTCAACGGCACAAATATGTCAGTCTCTTGATCCAATGTTGATATCCAATCCATTTCCGGCTCGTAAATCCAGGCATGAATCTCAAGATCAGGTCTGCCAATTTGCATTGACCAAGTTCGTAAGCGTCTGACCATATTGCCCAACCAGCGTTGCTGCAACAATCCAGATCTATATCTCGGACGCAAGCCTGGATTTTCCAGAGTTAGGTCTCTGACCACAGCGCGCATGTCATCTTCTCGCCATGCTTGCGACAAATCGCTGCACCACCTGGCACTACCAAAATGGGCACAAAGACTGTGTGCACAAATTACCAGGTGAGTGATACTTTGATTTTCCGTTAATAGGCTAGCCAGCAACTTACCTTCCGTCGATTCGGAGATATCCGGTATCGCCCCTGCTGAACGCATAGTCATATAGGGTCCTAGAAACCGACGAATATTCCAATTCGGCAAGTCATCCAACTCGGCACAAGCAACCACCAGTGTGTTTACTGCACGACCGCAATGGTTAGGCATTTCTGCCTTTCCACAACATCTGTTATTCATTTGAGTTGACCTCTCTTAAATCCAATTCCTGATGCGGTAATTGCGCGCATCGAACTCTCTAATGAGGAGATAGAGGGGGAATCAAATTAAGAGACTACAAAATAAAAGACACAATCGAAGATTGATATAGGATTCGTTAGCTCCCACAAGATTTGACGGTAACTTCTGCCGTTCAAACCTCGGCGCTATTATCTGATTACATAGTTGAGGAGGAGCAGACTGCCTTTCACCACCATGACTTTTGCTGTGGGTCCTATAGGGAAGCGCCTGCTCTAGTCCTTCTCTGCCGGACTTATCTGTTTTATCTAGGGACTCACTATCCTGCAGTTTGGCTAGATCCGACATTTCCATAGCCGGTTCAAACAGCAGAGATGCTACCAGTGGAGCGTTGCTGTCCTCAATTTCCAAGCAGGAAAAAAGACAAAGGAAAGTAGAGACTGCAGCAAACAGTAAAAATGAAATATTGACTTTTCTTCTATTTGAAGACAACCGCATATCTCATCCCCTACAAACACATTTTAAATAATATCCTAACATTGTAATATCGCAATATGTTAATGGGTAATACTATCAAAGTTTTGCCAACCAAGCAAGATTTTGAAACTCAAACAGATGTATCTTTCCGCCGCCTGGCGGGTTTGGACGCTCTTGAAGACTGACCTTCACTCCATAGATTTGATGCGTGTTTTATAGCATCAAGAATTTTTTCGGATTCGCCGGTGTCAGGACTAACGAACTTCAAGCAGTGCTTGATAATCCCAGCTAGTTCGGAATGGCGAAGGTGATAATAGACATGCTTACCTTGTCGACGTTCTATTACCATTCGGTTCGCTCTCAGCACACCCAGGTGTTGTGACACTAAAGCATGCGGCACTGCAAGCGCAACTTGTAACTCGTTGACTGTGAGTTCACGGTCACGCAACTCCTCCACAATCTGCACTCGCAGAGGGTTGGACAGCGCCCCGAAAAATTTTGCCAGCTCGGCAGCAACTAGTCGTCTTTCACTCATTTCACTTCAATCTTTTGCCAGTGCCGACATTGTAACAGGTCTAAAAAGATGACTTAAGGCACAAGGGGAAACCCCAAACGACTCCTCTTGTAGACCCAAAACCAGCGCCCAGCGCCGCATACATGACTTCATTGACAGACTAGACGGGCATTTGCTACAGTTGCACACATCGTCATATTGCAAGATTGCCATATGACGATGTGTACTACAATTCCTGGAGATTCAGCATGCTCGGGACCGATACCAACAAAGCACACATCTTGCATGACAAAGCAGCGGAATTGTCAGACCCAATATGTGCCTTTTATACCGATGAAGCGCAACACGAGAGCGAAAGCCACCTACTTAGCTGGTTAGCGACACACAACAACAATCTATCTGAGTTGATTTTAGCTTGCGCAATAAGCCCTCAATGGCAATCTTCAATACCGTATACGACATTGAAGGCCGCACGCCAGGTCAGAGGATATCAAACTTCTCTAGGTAAAAAGCAATTGGAATTCACTGCCTTGAAGGCACGCCTTCTAGATAAGTATCCCAATTTAAGGATAGACATCCAAGTAAAGACAGGCACACCAGTGACGGTGGCAACGGAAATTTGTCGTCAATTTCGTTGCCGAAACATCTTGATCATCGGTGCCAACAATCGCATCTGGTGGCAACAAATCCGTAGAAGATTAGCTGCATCTGCCACCACAATTGAACTTCTGCCCAACGACTAAAAGAAAGACCATTCAACTAACACGATAGCTGGAGATGATATGACTAGCCAAGTCACGATATCTGAACACAAAAACCAAACACAAGATAATGGTAGTTTTTTGCATCAAGTATGGCAAAGATTCCGCTTGTTTAATTGCGTCTTTGATAACCGCTTTGAAGATCTCAAAGGCGGCAACAAGCTAAGCATCATTTATAGAGACCTGAGCGCCGGACTGATTGTCGCCTTAACTGCCATCCCTTTGGCTATGGGTTTTGCAATGGCCATGGGTTTGCGTCCCGAGCAAGGCATCATAGCCGGAGCCTTGGCCTGCCTGGTGGGCAGAACATGGGGCGGCTCCAAATATCAGGTTTATGGTCCAACAGCAGCGTTCATTCCAGTGATAGCTGGACTAATGAGTAAATATGGACATCCGGCAACAGGAGGCAACTTCAATGAAGCTCACGGATTGCTTGTATTTTGCAGCATTGTTGCCGGAATTTTGCTAATTATCATGGGACTGTCAGGGTTCGGAAAATTTGTCAAAGCAGTTCCCAACTCAATTGTGGTCGGTTTTACAATTGGTATCGCTGTTGTAATTGCCTTGTCGAACGTCGGAGAAGTTCTCGGACTTCAACAAACCATTCGCGGTGAATTCTTCGAAAAATTCCGATTGATTGCCACTCATATCAATCAATTCAACGGTTATGCATTTTTTCTGGCAGCACTTACTTTTGTAATCACTCGAGTCTTACTCAAGATATCTATCTTTATCCCAGCTCCCTTAATTGCCTTAGTAGTTGGCACCATTCTTGCTGAGACAGTCTTCAGCACTTGTGGCATAGCAAGCGTGGGAGAGAAGTTCGGCAGCATTCCCGCCAATTTCTTCTTCTTTACGCCGCCGTCCTTGCCGCCAATTACCAACCAGCTTGTCTTTGACTGCATCTACTTCACTGTGGCAATTCTATTTGTCTCGGCTATTGAAAGTCTCCTGTGCTCATCAATGGCAGACCGTTTGGCCAACAATAAGAAAACACCATTCAACCCAGACAAAGAACTCTGGGGTCAGGGATTGGTACAGCTATTAGTACCAATGATGAATGGCTTTCCATGCACTGGTGCGCTTGCTCGAACTGCTACCAGCATCAAGGCAGGAGCTGTAACACCACTAGCCGGCTATTTTAAGGGCATACTGAAAATTGCTCTGGCTCTTTTCCTGGCACCCTGGCTGGAAATGGTTCCCATGGCCTGCATAGGTGGAATTCTTGTTTGGGTAGCAACCAATATGGTCAAGCCGGCGGAAATCAAAGAAGTCTGGAGTAGCGGACGCTTGAACGCTTTCTTGCTGGTCTACACAGCAATAATGGTGCCACTGACTGATTTTCTTTCTGGTGTCCTGTCGGCATTATTCATTTATCTGGCAGTGCAATTCTCAGCCAAGATGCGCTCCAACCAACACCGCCATGCCCTTGAAGCTAACAAGTCACTACAAGACCTGGACTCCGATACGAATCAGCACACATCGCAAACACTTGTCGGGTCCCAGTCCTCTGAATCACACAGACGATCCTAGCTGCCAAAGCCCCCAGCGCATGCCGAATTGAATCTATAGACAGATCAAATCACTTATCCAGATCAACTATTGCCAAACTTACTTTCTTTAAGTGATCATCGATTTGCGTAAGACCATTTTCCAGCTCAGCAGTCCGCATTTTCATTCTGTTCATACGCTCATACATGCGATTCAACTTCTGCTGAACGACAGCCTTCGCCTCTTTCAAATTAGTCTCTCGCCTGAGCAACACATCGCGGCAAACCTGCTGAGAAGTACCTTGCCCGTAACTTAAGGCTCCGCAAGAATGAAGCACAAGAAACGCACCTGCTAGCAGGTAGAGCATTCTTTGTCTCATAATAAGCAACCTTCCTAGTCCTCTTGACCAGAAGTATACCTGCCAAGATCAAAAATGCAAGCCGAATCTCTGCGCACAAGTCCTCATGGTCCAGCCTACTTCTTGCTGGCATCCTTCATACACTTCTCTTGGTTGGCAATGATAGTGTCAAGCTTGTTCTGGTTGCTCACAATCTTTTCCAAGTTGGACAAAATCTTTTCCTGATTTTCCAGGATTTTTCGTTGGTTGGTTAAGATCGAGTTCTGATTGCCCAGAATTGAATGTTGATTTTTTACAACTTCACTACTTGCAGGAGCATCATTTGCTATTGCCGGAATGTTTGATACCACACCAAATACAAATGCAGCTACAGTCGCCCAAGCCGCGCCACGCAAATATGACTTCACTACACAAATCTCCTGTTCAAATGAACCAAATTCAAACTCGCCTACCCCAAATTTCAACTGGTGGTGCCTCACCAAATACTTCTTCGTACTTTTCCAATGTGCCTTTAAATAAGCCTTTGAAATAGCTTTCCTGTTGCTCACCGCCTTTTGAAGGCTCATGGTGAATGAATTCACAATCCAAGGCTTCTTTGCAAAACCGGTGGTAGCTGCGTGTATACAGCAAGTGCAAATGCCAGACGGTATCAACATGAACAGACGGTGTCATTAAAGAAGGGAAAAGGCTCGACAGGAGCATGAACCTTTTATATTCCTGGAGTGCCAGGATTGTAAAGTCCTCATCCCACTGCATTTCCTCTCGCAAGACAAACGAGAAAGGCTCATCCGCCTGCAAATCATCTAGCTCGAAAGACAGAATCTTCTGCCAGCGTTGTGCAATAGCTAGATTAACAGCAAGTTGTGCTGGACTATCAGTCGACAGACCCTTACCACTGCCAGATTGTTCAAATACAACTGCTGTCATCTCAGCAGTCTAACCGGAGCACTTGCCGCCGCCATGGCAGCATTTTCCAGCTAGATCCTGGTTTCTAACTCTCTTACCAGGGAAAAACGCGCCGCGGAGAGACTCTGTTGCCTGTTTTGTTTTTTCGATTTTTTGTGTTGTCTTTGCAACAGCCTTAATGGTTTTCTTCAAAGTCATGAGTGCATATTCCTCAATTACTGGATTCCGATAATGATAAGAGATCAAATGAGCGATCCTCAACAAAAATCTTGCTGCTTTTCAACTGAATTAATGTCTGTGAATAGTTGAGTAAGCCTCGTGCTTACCGATGGAGTTTGTCACCGTCATAGTGACCATGTCATCGCTAATATAGCCGTGAATATCATTAGTACGATCCAGGCTATCGCCCAGACCATCGACGAATCCATCGTCGAAGCTTACGCATTTGACTTTATCGAGGTGTTTTATCTTGTCCTTAATGACTTGGTAGAAGTTATCCATCTCGCGTACTGTTTTGCGGAAGACATAGAAATCAATATTGTCGCGACCCTTGGTGGCAATAGTGTCCACCTTCTTGGTCGATACACTGCCGCAATCCACGCAGAGTCTTATTTCACCCGAGTCATCACGGGCAATTAGGTCCGGGATGAATTGCCAGCCCGCATCTTCATCAATGCGCGGACGCCTTTCGATGAACATCACATACGCTAAGAGCTTGAGCGCAATGCTTGCGCCGGATTCATTGTCGAAAGCGCCAACGATAAGCTTCTCTGTGTGCTCACGTTTGTCGTTGCTAATCTGAAGATTGAAGGTGTATTTCATTGCTTTTGCGGCTTGGTGCCCTGGCTCATTATCGTGATTTTAGAGATTTCTCTGATCGTCGCGTTGGCAAAAATGCTTTGATGATTTCTGATTTTGCACGCACTCTTTTCTTATTGTCAAAAAATTCCACTATACCCATATCTTTTAACACCGTTAGATCTCTTACCACAGCTCTTGATGTTTTATTCGCATAAGACGCAGCCAAGCGAGTGCTCAGTTCCGGTACCTGGGCAACAGAAATACCCATCGGTTGTTTCGAAAGATCCATCACGAGCCATCTGCGCCTTTCATCAGCCTTAGTAGATCTTCCTTTAAACTGCTCATGCACATAGTTTTGCCAAGCCAACTCTAGTTGATACGTTTGTATGTCCGCAATTTGCAATTTGAGCTGGTCGACAAAACCCTGTACTGCATATTCGAGAAAGGGAACCAAATTGCCACCATTACGACTGGCTTCATCCAGCTTATGATAATACATGGAACGAGTAAGATTGTAATGATTACTCAGAAGCTGGCAAGAAAGCACCGGTACTCCTGCGGACAAAAGAATCTGCAATTCAATCAACCTGGCCGTTCTTCCATTGCCGTCTCCGAACGGGTGGATCCAAGCAATATAAACATGTGCAACAATTGCTTTAATAATGCTCAATACATTTTGTGGCAATGCGGCACTTTGGAAATCTGGTCCGTTCATCCAATCACAAAATCGATTAAGCAAATAATCGCAGTCCTGCCAAGGCGCTCCTCTATACTTTCCTCCCCCAACCACAACAGAACACTCCCTGATCTCGCCTGGTACGACATGGCTTTCAACCTCGAGTCCATGCAGAATCATTTTGTTGAAGTTCTTAATTTGGTCAACGGTTAAATGTGTGCTTTTTCCACTTACTGAATCTTTGGCAACTTTATTACAGGCAGCAATTACATTGTCTACTTCTTGCCCGAGATATTCCTGACTCAGAGGCAATCGCAATTCCCCTTTTACTCGTTCAATTACTTGTTGTTCTGTTAGGGTATTTCCCTCAATAGCGGTAGTTGCGTTCACGCCTTTTGCTAAATAAATGACAAGCAAATTCTTTGCAATGGCTGGATCTAGGGCAACTCCGGCTATATGTTCGCACTTAGACGCAGCAGCACCAAGGTTCATCCATAGGGGAAGGTTCGGATCGCTGAGTTTAAGAGAAAAGGTTATCCAGGGATGGGTTTTTTGATATTCGTACAAATTTTGCCTATCCATCTGTCAATCAGTTTGGCAATATAATGGCATTTTACCACAAACAGTAAACGCCTACCCATTTAGCCTTTCCAGACATACTTGCCAAAATTTGTCTATATTTTGGCAATATATTTGGCAACCAATTTGTCCCAACCTGCATCTACGCGACCCATTTAATGTCGCACATGGGACTTTCCTCACTGACAAGGACTAATTCTCTGGATATTATGCAGGGGCTTAACGGAGCATAAGTCGTGTCCACTACTGACCATACTAGACCCAGTGACAAACCTGACATAGCTGCTCAAAGAAGAGAGGAGCTAGATAAAACTGCCCAACAGTGGTTAAAAGATTGGCATCCGCTGAGCACTGCCGATTTCAAACGGTTAGCCGTGCAAAACTTGTCTAAATTTGACACGGATGGCGACGGCAGCTATAGCAAACGTGAAATTAATCTCGCCGCCCAGAAAACAATTGAATCGGC
>SBAT01000340.1 GCA_005240105.1 Chloroflexota bacterium | reverse complement strand
TTCGGAGCTGCTACTATTGTCAAGAAGTATTAATCTATTCTTGCGTTTGTCAGATTTCCCTCTTAAAACCGCGATGATATGCGGATAGTTACACTCACCCTGAGCCCACTTCAGAAAGGAACCAAGCCGTGGCTAGAACGAAAGCACTCAAAGATATACGGAACATGGGTATTGCAGCCCACATCGACGCAGGGAAGACCACCTGCACCGAGCGCATTTTGTTCTATTCCGGTCTTATCCACCGCATGGGCGAAGTGCACGAAGGCACCTCCGTAACCGACTGGATGGCTCAAGAAAAAGAGCGCGGCATTACAATTACCGCCTCCGCTATCACAAGCGCTTGGAAAGACAAGCAAATCAACTTAATCGACACCCCAGGACACGTCGACTTCACAGTGGAAGTTGAGCGTTCAATGCGTGTGTTGGACAGTGTAATCATCGTCCTTTGCGCCGTAGCCGGTGTTCAACCGCAGACCAATACAGTTTGGAAGCAAGCCAACAGATATGAAGTACCGCGTATGGTGCTGGTCAACAAAATGGACCGCCAAGGTGCCGACTTCTATCGCGTGGTCAAACAAATCAAAGAAGGTCTGCCGGGATTGCATTCCACCTGGGCAAATGCTCACCCAATTCAATTGCCAATCGGCAACGAAGCCGGCTTCCACGGTGTTATCGATCTTGTTTCAGAAAAAGCCTACCTCTATGAGGAAGATGATCCGTTAGGTCGCAAAATTCAAGAAGTAGCCATTCCGGACGATATGAAGGAAAAGGCTGCTGAATACCGCCATACATTGGAAGAAGCAATTATCGAAACCGATGATGCTCTAATGGACAAGTACCTGAACGGTGAAAAGCCAACCCTGGAAGAATTGCAAGCAGCCTTGCGCAGAGCAGTTTGCGACAATAAATTGGTGCCAATTCTTTGCGGTTCTGCATTTAAGAACAAAGGCATTCAGCTCTTACTCGATGCAGTAGTCGACTACCTGCCATCGCCGGTTGATGTTGCTGCCGTCAAAGGCATTCTGCCGGACGGCGAAGAAGCTACACGTAAACCTACTGATGATGAGCCATTTGCAGCATTAGCCTTTAAGGTTATGACCGACCCATTCGTTGGCAAACTTACATTCTTGCGCATCTATAGCGGTAAGCTCACTGCCGGCTCTTATGTAGCCAACTCCACCAAGGATAAGCGCGAGCGCATAAGCCGTTTGGTGCAATTGCAAGCTGATCAACGTACAGATGTTCAAGAAGCATACTGCGGTGATATTGTTGCCGCCGTTGGTCTGAAAGACACCACCACTGGTGACACGCTCTGCGCCGACAACGCACCAATTATTCTGGAATCGATGAAATTCCCGGATCCGGTTATCTCGGTGGCTATCGAACCAAAAACCAAAGCAGACTCCGACAAGCTCGGTATCTCGCTTGGACGTTTGGCAGAAGAAGATCCAACCTTCAAAGTCAAAGTCGATCCGGAGACCAACCAGACAATCATTGCCGGTATGGGCGAATTGCACCTGGAAATCATTGTCGACCGTTTGTTGCGTGAATTCAAAGTAGAAGCCAACGTCGGTAAACCGCAAGTTGCCTACCGTGAAACAATCAAGCAACACGTTAAGCAAGAAGGCAAGTTCATTCGCCAATCTGGCGGTCGTGGTCAATACGGACATTGCGTTATCGAAATTGAACCGTTGCCTGCAGGCACTGGCTTTGAATTCGTCAACAAGATTGTCGGCGGCGTTATTCCAAAAGAATACATTCCAGCCATCGAGCACGGTATTGTCGACGCTATGGCATCCGGTATCTTGGCCGGCTATCCAGTCATCGACATGCGCGCAACGGTTGTATTCGGTTCGTACCACGAAGTGGACTCGTCAGAAATGGCATTCCGCGCCGCTGGTTCAATCGCCTTCAAAGAAGGCTTCATGAAGGCCAAGCCAATCTTGCTTGAGCCTGTAATGAAGGTTGAAGTAGAAGTGCCGGAAGAATACATGGGCGATGTAATTGGCGACTTATCCAGCCGCCGCGGCCGTGTTGAGGGCATGGATACCATGGACAAGTTGTCCAAGGTAAAAGCTACTGTTCCTCTGGGCGAAATGTTTGGTTATGCCACCGACGTGCGCAACAAGACGCGCGGTCAGGGTACTTTCGTTATGGAATTCAGCCATTACGAAGAAGTACCGAACAACTTGGCAGAAGGGATCATCACGCACAACAAGACAGCTGCTGCAAGCAAGTAATATATTGCCGGGCTGACAGCCTTATAATTAAATAGGTCTGATGGAGAAGAACATGTCAGAGCTATGGCAATTAGTGTGGGGAAAACCTGAAGTCGACCCGACGGCCCTTACCCAGGCAATCGAAAAGGAGCTAAGTAATGCTCCGCTGGATTTTCGCACCCGTGTGCTTATTCGCGACAGCACCAAGGCTCTAGAGAACTACTGGGGTCCAAAGCGCTGGCAGCAATGGTTAAGCCGCAGCCCTGTCCAGACAAACATCCAGGCTATCTGCTCAGAGGAATTAGGTGAACCTGGTTTTCCCTTTCTCAAGGATCAACTCATGGATAGAACTGAACCTGAAACTGTAAAGGAATATCTGCGAGAGCTAGGCACTTCAATTAGTGAACCAGTGACTCTGGAAATTAGCGGAGCAATCGCCTTGATACTGGGTGGTTACCTGAACCGCGCCACCACGGACATTGACGTAGTCAACGAAGTACCGGCAGCAATTCGCAACCGGCACGATTTGCTCAACGATCTTCAGAAACGGTACGGTCTTCTGCTAACACATTTTCAGTCACACTATTTACCAGTTGGTTGGCAACAACGTCTCAATTACCTGGGTGATTTTGGCTCAATCAAATTATATACCGTAGACGTATACGACCTATTTCTAGGTAAGCTTTGCAGCGCCAGAACAAAAGATCTAGACGACCTCAGAGCCATCAAACCATCTCTTGCCAAAGAGCAGCTAGTTAATCAGTTGCTATCCACAGCAGAGGAACTGCTGAAAGAGCCGTCACTAAGGCAGTCAGCCGAAAACAATTGGTACATCTTATTTGGTGAAGACCTACCTGGTTGATTTTACTTTGAATATTGAGTCTTAAGGCTGCAAGCTTTGGGTCTACACGAATGCCGTGAAACTCTGGTACAGCATTCGACTTTATATTTTGTCCAAAAATTAGTAAGAGCGTATAGACACTGATAGCCGTGGGGGTTTATCAGGAGATAGAAAAATGAGTGAATTTGATTGGCTGACAAAAGGTTTCGAGTCTTTACAGAAAAATACTAACGAAACAGTGGACAACTTATACAAATGTGTCTATGAAAACTTAGTGCCTGGAATGTTGGGCTCCATAGCAGTAAAGGAAGGAGCCAAGTTAGGTGAAGCAATACGCGAGCTCGGTACCGGAGCAGTCAAGGAAGGAGCAAAACTGGCTGATTCCATGCAAGGTATTGAGCAGCAGAAGAAGTTCTCTTCCAATAACGAACTGACTGAAGAGCAAAAGGCTCTCACCAAGTGTATGAGTAAAGCAATAAACACGGGCAATCTGGAATACCTGGAAGCTCTGGTGCACAGCCGCAAAGGGCAGCCAGAAACACTGAGACGGGTAATTAAGGAACTAAATACACAACTCAAGTCAAAGGGAATTCATATCAGTTATGGAGTCGGCAACGTGATGTATCCCGAATCAGGCGACCAGGATTTTCACAAAGAAGGCAGCTTAACAATCTACAAAGAAGGATGCAATCGCGCGATTGATCTCAACACTGATGCACGAAGCTCAACCGGTGTAGGTGGCCCAGTCGAGTGGTCTAAAGATGGGCAAGCAACTAACTTTCTTGTTGCATATCCCAATGAAGATCCAGCAAAACTGCTGAAACGGATGATGCAATAGCGTCATACTGCTTCATTCAAACCTCGCCTCGCAGCTACGGCTCAAAATCGGACAGCACCAATTACAGTTACGCGCAGCCCTTTTGATACGATTACCAAAGTAGCTGTGAGACGTCTACGCAAGCTTTCTCTCAAGAATTTTGATTAACTTTAAGCCTGGATTGGTGCTACATACACCCTTCTGCGTATTGCAGGAACGCAGATCCGAGCCTACAATCCGGACTTGCATCGATGGCACTTTACTAAACCCTTAAGGCAGCCCCATAGCTGTCAGAACCGCTTAATGGCTAGTCCAGCTGGGCATAGAAGAGACATGGCTACGCGGCTGTCGAAAATCGCCCTGGTCCGGATATTAACTACCACTTGTCCCTAATTGGGGCAATCCCCACTTAAATATAAATGGCAAAAATATGTCCGATAAAGCACCAAACCCAAAGCCAGCCTCAACGGACAAGCAGTCCCATAGTCCGGACGTGCAAGATAAGTCAAAATTGGCCGCGGCCGACCAGAAAAGCGAAGCACGTCAAAAGCTGTCTTTAGAAAGCCAGAAATCCCAGAAGGATAAGAACAGCACTCCAAAAGAAACAGCCCCTGAGTCGAACGGTGACAGACTCAAAGGTGCTGTTAAAGATTTACACGACGCAGTGCATCAAAGAGCCTGGGGAGGGTTGGGTGGTGCTGAACCTAACGTCGATAAGATACAGAACATACTCGAAACACTCTCACCTGCCAATCGCAAGCAAGTGGAAAAACTGTATGACCAACAGTATGGAAAAATGGGTGGCAACCTACGCAAGGACCTGAATGCGGCGTTCCAAAACAAAGAGACATCAGATTCCATAAACATCCAAAGAAAACTTGATCAACCGGAAGGAGTCGCTGACATTGCCGGACAAATAAAGTGGGCAAGCGCCTGCATCAAGGAAGGCAAGAATGACAAACGAGCAATGGAAAAGGTAATCATTGATGCTGTCTCCATGTGTGATTCCAAAGAAATTAAGCAGCTTGGACTAGATGAACAATTGAGAAAAAACCCGCACATCTCTACAGAAACCCGACAAGCACTACAACTCTTATCACAAGGCAAGGACAAATTATATGACGACAAAGGACATATGAAGAACAACATAGTTCATGTCCTGTCCGATCTTGCTCTTCATTCCGACCCACCCCGTCTCGATTTGTACAAGCTAGCATTACAAAGTGCTGATCCTGAGTACAGGAAAACCTTAAAACACGAAAAGGCTATTGAGAATGCCTTTTCAGGTGATGATGCCAAAATTGCCAAAGATTATTTAAACAAGGGCGAAGTAAGTACGTTAACCAAAGTGTCCGGCGACCACAAAGAAATCCTAGGACTTAAATGGTGGACAAACAAAGAAGACATCTCCAGCGCTATGGAATCTGCGCGCAACTCAGACGAAAGCAAGCTATACGAAAAAGGCGAGAAACTAGCAAGCAAATACAAATTAGGCCAATGGTTAAGCGAGCACCACAATGCTCCGAAATCAAACGGAGAGAAAGAAGCACTGAAGACCTTTCAATCGTTGCAAGAAAAAGGCGGTGCCTCAGAAGCTGATCGTAAAGCATTCGACACCTACAACAATCTTAAGTCAGAGCTAGACAAAGCAGGCAACCCGCGTGAAGTAAAACTCTGGGAAGCCAAACTGCTTGGCTCAGAAGATATAGTTTCAAAGCTAGCTAATTGTCACAGTGACAACATGATCCCAGGGTTGCCAGGTAGCCACAAAGCAGAAGATCTCTACAAAGCCGTGGAAAATCTCTCTGAAAAAGACTGGAAGCAATTTAGGCAACACCCGGAGGATTTAGTCCGTGTTGCACAAACTCTTGGTACTTTTGCCTCACAAGAAGAGCTCAATAAAGTAATGGGAATGCTGAGACAGAAAATAAATATCAAGGACAAAGACTGGACTTATGGTGAATCAAAGCAGGTTGGTGCCCGGGGAGCTGCCGAAGTATTTGAACAGAATAAGGCTAATCCGTTTGAAGAATTCTGGCAACACAACAAAGAAAAACCAATTGCTAAACTCGAAAAGCTAATGAATTTGACCGATGCTGAGCGTCGTGCCTACAGAGATACCAACAGTCCTTTCCATAAGCGTGTCAACGAGCTTGTCAAAACACAACTGGATAAGGGACTGGAGCAAGACCTAGCCAAACGCATACTGGACAAGGTGACGCACAATCAGCCAGTAGATGCTATCGACAAAGTAATACTGGGCGAGTTGAAAGGCGATGACCTCAAAACAACAATAAACAATATAGAAAACGCATACAAGCAAAATCCTACCTCAAAGGACAGCCAGGCGCTGCTGGAAAGACTCAAACATCCCCAAACAGCCGAAGACAAGAAAATCAAGTCCTATTTTGAAGCGGCCTTGTACAACGCAGTAGACCGAAGCGGGCTAGGATGGCATTCGCGTGGCAAGGACAACTATGAACCTAGCCATTATCCTGAATTCGCTAAGCCATTATTCGAAAAGGGCTATCTACCAATTGCCCAAAAGCTGCAATTAGCAAATAGCAAACAAGAACGTCTGCAGATGTTGACCAATGCCAGTAAATCTGAACAAGCCAGTTTACTTGCTCAAAATCCAAACGCTGAAACCAAAACAATTCAAGACCTAGTCCTTGGAAAGGGTGATGAGCGTCAGTTTTTGAAAAATGTCTTGCAGCAATCTATACAAGGCAAACCTATGACGGCCGCCGATGAATGTCGTGCATTTGTGCTTGGCTATGGTGACAAAGACGTAGATAAACTTGCATCCAAAATCAAAGGGCTTTCCGATGAAGACAAACAACGTCTAGCCAACGAATACTACACCAAATACAGCAATCAAGTAGGCAATGAACACTCCGGCGGACAAGTTGCCGATGATGTTATCCAACATGTTAAAGAGTCTGAGCGACGCTCCATGCGTGAGGTATTTGCCGAATTTCCCGTCCCTTCCAAGCAAACTGTTTTAAATGCTGATGCAAACAGAGCAGAAAGAAGAGAAGACAGGTGGGATGCCACCAAATCAAGCGCTGACGAATCCGTAGAACAACTACTAAAATTTGTTCGCGAGCACAAAGGAGAGATTGACCCCAAAGCCGAGGCGGAATTTCTCAAAAAGGTGGAGGACTACAGAAAGGCAGAAAAGGCATATGTCGAATCAGGCGGCAAAGAGTCAGAAGCCTTAGTCAACGCAACTATCACTGCACTAAGTCTCGGCGCAATGCTCATACCAGGAGCTCAAGGCATAACTGCTGCAAGGCTGGCTGCTTTTGCAGCCAGCGGCGGCGCTTTCCGTGTTGCCGCTATGAAGTGTATGCAGGGCAAAGACTTCGACGGCTCCGCCCACAACATACTTGAGCAAGTATTTCACGGCTCAACCGATGCTGTTTTATGTTTCGCCGGACCTGAAATGCTAGGCATGAAGGTGGGCAGCAACGCTGTCAAAGTCGCTTTAAAAACAGGGCTTGAAGAAGCTGGACTTGCTGGAGCTAAGTTCGGAAGTGGTGTTGAGGCAGCACTGACACGACAGCTGGATAATGCCAGCTGCAAAGATGCATTACTTGGCTCAAAAGCAGTCAGAGAAAACATCGAGCAAGCATTAAGAGACAATGCCCTTCACGGAACAACCGAGAAGGAGATTCAAGAGGCTACTAATGCTTACATGAATCAATTGAAGAAAGAAACAGCGGCAAAAGTGCTTGCTAATGAAGCAAAACAAGCCGGCGTTAACGTCGGCACTGGATATGTCTCATCTGCAGGGGCACAACTAGCGACAGACCTTGCCTTTCCCCCACAAGAAGGACTTACACCAGAGCAAGTATTCAATCGCTGCCTGGAAGCAGGACAATCAGGCGCAGCAGGTGGTGCCCTATTTCACTTCGGCTTCAAGGGACTTGGTGCGGCGTATCACGGCGCCAAAGGCACTATCGGTAAAGTGGTAGATGCTGCCGGCAAAGACAAATATTTTGCCAGCAACGGCACCGTTATAGAGCATGCAGACGGCACAAGAACAATCACAGGCAACGATAGAACATTTTTTAAACCAGGCGACAAGATTGTCCCACCGACAAAAGCTCCCGAGGCACAGCACCCGTCTAAAGAAGCTCAAGATATTACTCGCTATATGGCCGACACCGGCGAAGTACGGCGTGCAATTCCCGATGGCTACACTGATGTCGGTCCCAACCAGCGCATGAATCCTGATGGCAGTATCTCCGCTGCGCGTGGTGCCACCACATACGATGCACCTCATGATGCGGTGCTTCAACAGTTTAAAGCTGACGCCAAAACCTACATGGATAGGTTCAAGGAGCAGCATCCTCATGCCACCAAAGACGAGCAGATGAGAGAGCTCATGGACTGGGAAAAGCGCAGACTGGGCAAACAGACCACGACGCAAGAAAAACAATATACTTCCTTCATGAGCGAAAGTGGTGGCAAGCGTATATCAGTAGGAGAATTGATTGACCGAGGGCATTTAGGCTGCTCCGAGCGTGCTCACCTGCTCAAAATAATTGCCGACGAAAACATTGGCGAGGGTTACGCAAGAATCGTGCGTGGTGATGGCACAGGGGCCAAGAAAAGCAATCATGTCTGGAATGCAGCCGGCGAAGGTAAAGATGCAACAATTTGGGATGCGAGCCGCAGCAAAGATAAACTAAGCAAGACGCAAGCTGGCGACAAATACGTCGCCGAATCTCACTTACCTGGATACGGACACGGTGTCAAAGATGGACAGATTCGTCCTGGTGAACCGGTAGAAGGTTCGCCCGGATGGAAGTACGCTAAAGACCAACCTAAAGACAAAACACTTGTCACTGTAGTCCACGATGCGCTCACTGCCCTTTCGACAAAAGACAAGCAAGCTTTTGCACGCTTCAAAGAGGCAAATCCTGAATTGGCAAAAACTGGACTACAAGTAGGCAAAATTGTCAAAGCACACGGACCCGACGGCAAGCTCCAAGACGGATACCAAATAAGGCACATCAACAAAGAAACTGGAGAGATCGAACTAGTCAAGCCAGATGGTATCAAACGAACCATTCCTAAAGAACAACTTCATAGACACTTACCAGCTCTTGAAGGTATCCATCAGTCTAGCGTCAAGTCAGCCGACCAAATTGTGCAAGGGTTGAGGGAGTCTCTAGATACAATCCTCGATGACTCAAAGCTGCTTTACGAGAAAATTAAAAGCGATCCTGCCTTTGCAGACAAAGCAATGTCAAATGACGCGATAAATGACGCATGGATTTATGTAGAACACCTCTATTCAAGGGAAAAGCACGATCCGCATATAACACCAAGGCGCTATCTCGAGGGACTTAAGCATTTTGAGCAAGCATGCGAGGAAAAAGAACTTCCAGAAATGCAAAAATTATGCACAAAGCTACAAGATGACGTTAATTCCCTGCTAGATCAAATCACTCTAATAGAGAAAGATCCGACCCAACGAGATAAGTGTCGCCAGGCATTACTCGATTTGGAAGGTGTACTACCATACCAGACAAAAGGAAAACAATCTGCTGCAAATGCTCTCAACACCTTAAACTCCACTGCTAAAAGACATT
>SBAT01000369.1 GCA_005240105.1 Chloroflexota bacterium | reverse complement strand
TTAACGATTGGTTACAAAAAAGCTATGGTTTTTAAGCTTTTATCGGAACTCAAGTGGTTAAATCTCAAGTTTATCGGTCATGTCTGGTAATTTAGGGGGCTGAACAGACAGCCAGTAGATATATCCAGCACTTGGAGTGGTGGCTGCAAAGTTTGTTAAATGAGGATCACGCGATAATGACATTAAATACGGTGGCAGTTGTTGGTGCAGGCACCATGGGATCTTCAATTGCACTGGCAGTCGCTATGAGTGAACTGCCGGTCGTATTGAAAGATGTGGATAGCAAAGCAGTTGATAACGGTATTGAACGAATTGAGCGAATGATTGCCTCACTTGTCCGTAAAGGTTTGTCTGAAGAAGTTGCTAAAAAGCGTCGGGCACTTATCAAGACGACGACAGACGTAAAAGATATTGCCCATGCCTCAATTGCTATTGAGGTAGTGCCGGAAAAACTTCCTATAAAGGAAGCAGTGCTTAGTGAATTGGACGCTCACTTAAACCCAGATGCAATCATTGCCACGAATACTTCTAGCTTGCCAATTTCGCAGCTAGCGCGGTTTACTAAACGACCACATAAGGTTGTTGGCTTGCACTTCTTCAACCCGGCACATTTGATGAAGCTTGTGGAAGTGATACCAGGTTTGGATACTGATGAAGCGACAGTTGTAGCCGTCATGGATTTTGCTCGGCACTTAGGCAAGTTGCCGGTCCGCGTTGAGGAGTGCGCTTCGTTTTTGGTGAACAGGCTCTTGGGTCGCTACATGAATGAGTCGCTCTTTTGTTTGCAGGAAGGTCTAGGACAAGTGGAAGATATTGACCGCGCTGTCTGTGACTACGTCATGCCTGTTGGACCATTTACGCTGCGTGATATGAACGGCTTAGATATTGGACTGGCTGTTGCCCGTTTTAATTTTCAAGAGTACGGGGACAGGTTTGCCGTGCCCGACATTTTGGAAACCATGGTTGCGAAAAACTGGCTGGGACAAAAGTCCGGACGTGGCTTCTATATATATGATCCCGAGACCAAGAAAAAGGCAGGCATTAATCCGGATCTTGCTGCGGTTTTTAAGGCTGGCAATTCCAACGGCACTATCCAGGCGCAGCGGCTGTTTCTGCCCATGATTAACGAGGCATTTCTGGCACTGCAAGAGCGGATTTGTAAACCCGAAGACCTGGACCCGGCGCTTAAGGCAGGTCTAGGCATGCGTAAGGGTCCTTTGGAATTAGCAGCCGATATGGGCTTAGATAACTGCCTTGGGCAGCTAGAAGAGCTCTTTGCCAAGCATGGCGAACGCTTCAGACCAGCACCGCTGCTTAAAAGACATGTCTTTGCCGGACATAAAAAGGTCATTTAGCCGGAACATTTACCTAACGCCTCCGTCAATTTCCCTAGCGGTTAATCTTAGCTGTTGCCCCAAAGCATTTGTCTAGATTGGCTCATGGCGTACTAGAAATGGAACCACAAGGGGAAGCCAATGAGGCTTTTAAGGGAAATTCCGGTCAAATTACTGAGCTTGGCCTTAACAGCTAGCCTTATGCCGGTTGTCCCGGCTTCTGCCTATGGAGCACCAACTCCGGGTAGCGAGCCTGAGTACAAGGTCGCTAAACTGATGCCCATGGTACCGCAGCTGGATTATCTGGAGCCGTCGAAAGCACCGGATACTGCCGCTAACAATTATGGTTCAGATGGTGAGTCCGTCAATGAAGCTCCTGATCCCAGCAAATCAATCTTAGTCAAAGCCGTAGAAAAATATTCATCCGGCAATGTGGCCGAAGCAGCCGTCTTATTCCAAAAGGTACTTGCAGTCGATCCTAACAATGGTGATGCCCACTACAACTTGGGTGCCATCTCCGAGCAGCAAGGAAATTTGCCGGAGGCGTTGAGCCACTATCAAGCAGCATCTAGATCTAACCCATCAGATAAAGATTATCGCGAAGCCTGTATGTCCGTGTCTGAAAAACTACAAGTAGCGAAAGCGGAATCAATTAGAGAACAAGCAAAACAACAAGCCGTTCACCATCAGCAAACCCAGCAGATGAAGCAAGAGGCAATAGAGGCAAAAACAGCCTTTCAGTCCGGCAATTATGATCAAGCTATTCAGAAATTGAGCTCCCTGTCCAACTCGAATGCAAAAGATCCGGATGTTGAATTTGGTCTTTCGCAAGCGTACAAGGCTAAATCAGATCTTGGTAAAGCACGTTACCACCTAACCAATGCCATGGCCCTTGATCCCGGCAACGCTACTTACAAACAAGCTTATGCCAGCCTGAACGAAGAATTCCAGCGCAATGAGGGCGAAATTGCGGATTCCAGCGCGTCTCCTGGTGAAATAGTGCCGATGAATGGCAATGGCGTTGGCGGCGAAGCAATGGGCCGCTATAAAACACAAGATAAGAAGAGAAGATTGGTCAAAGCCGTTGGTGCCGGAGCAGCAGGAGCGGCCATTGGAGCCATCATGGGTGGCTTTACCAGCAAATATGATCGCCGTGGTGGCGCCTTACGAGGGGCTGTTTACGGTGGTGCCCTTGGATTGATGCTCGGTGGGTTTTCAGGAAGGTAGGTGATGCACCATGTCGAGCAACGTTAATGTAAGAACTAAGCTATTGAGAATATTGACCAGCGCTTTGCTGTTAGGACAGCTTCTGTGTACTGCTCAAGCTGCCCCGCTTAAAGGCGGTGTGCAAATGGATCACCATCCTGGTGCGTCAATGCGCATCTCTCGACCAGTACAAACTCCGCGGTTCACTTACAACCAGGGCTCAATGGATAGTGCGCAGCCGCCATTAGCTGGGCGCGCTCAAGACTCCGGCAATCCTTTGCGTGGAGTATTGAACGATTCGGATTTTATGAAAGGTAAGCCGGTCACAGCCAATCTTGATGAAGAGGTACAATCACGTGAAATGATCCTTGCCTGGGAGCGCTGGCACAAACAATTATCCGGAGCTATTTATGATCGTTGGAGTGATGTAGCCAGATATCCAGGCGTTGCTACCGTCAAAATTACAGTGTCCAAGAACCACAACATTACTGCCAATATCTTAAATAGCACAGGTACTCCTGCTTTTAATAGTGGACTTATGGCGTCGATAGAAAGCCTGAATGGAAATCCCGGACTATCATTCCCGTCGGGATCTCGTCGGCAAGTCGTTACCTATCAAGCTGATTATGTAGCCGGACGCAATGTCAATCCTGGTTATACCTGGGTCAAGAATGACTACGAGCGCGTGAGGGAAAACTAGGACCTAGAGATAACTAAGTAGTTGTTTCCCAGTCCAATCGCGAGCCGGTAAGAGCCTTTCTGCCAGGTCGCGGAGCATGGGAGCTGCATTACTTGGCGGAGCCTTCTTTTGCATGTCTCGCAGAGTCTGTGTAGAAAACAGGACTGCATGACCGTTACCTTCTATTGGTTGACAGATTATGTGAGGGCTGCCACCGAATTGTTTTGTGTGTTCTAGGGTGAACTTTTCTGCTAAGTATTCATTGATTGGTTGCTTGAGCTGTTGGCTAATCCAAACACTGTTTTCTTTTCCTACCGGCAATTGATCTTCAAATGCTTCGTCAATAGAAAAGGTCAGGTGGGTATTCTCTTTGAGGAATTTGTTCAAAAGGTGATAAAGACTGACTTTTGCAAAAGTGTGCGGATTGAGAGCTTCTTCGTTGGCGTTATTTGAAGAACAAATTCTATTTATCCAGTCTTCCAGAGTCATTAAGTCTGACTTGTCCAAACCCCAGTGCCTGGCGACAGCAGCCATCACAATATGATTGAGCCGCTCTTCTAAATAGATAAGTCGATTGTTTTTTTGTTTGTGCCTGTCCGCATACAATTGCCAACTCGTTTCAATTGGTTTGCCTGCTAGTACATCTAACAATTCGTCTGGGGCGGCGGCCAAGATAGTTGGATCAAATCTATCCAACCACTCTTTGATGGAGAAACATTCTTTGGCGGTGCTGGCTAATTCAAGTTTTTCATACTCTGAAAATTCAAGTACAGGTAATTTCTTCAAGTCGCCGACCTGAAAGTTTATGGAGGGGTTTATGCTGCAAGCGATGGCTCGTATAAATGAGGAGTTCAAATAGGCTAAATAACAGAAAATTGCCTCGTCATCGACAAAAATTGCCGAGCCGGCCACATCAAAAATGCATCCTGAGGGAAGGTAGCGGACGGACAGGTCTTGCCCGCCGATAAAGGAAAACGTTAGTCCCTGGCGGAAGTAATATTTTTCATTTTTTACTACCCAGGCACTTTTGCCATTTAAATATGGATAAGCGCTTGTCACTGCTTCCTTGATTTCCTGCCCGTCGTTTTGCCAGTTAACCAGATGCCTGATTGGATTGTGCCAGCGCTTAACGCCGGCTCCCTTGGCGTAGGGAAACCAGCGTTTACCAATAGTATCTGCATCTACGTCCCACCAGTAACGAAGAAATCGATTGTTGTCTGTGGTGGCTAAACCTTGACGGACTTCAGCAAAATCGCAAAGAGTTTTTGCTTTGTCTAAAAGTGTTG
>SBAT01000308.1 GCA_005240105.1 Chloroflexota bacterium | reverse complement strand
GAATCCTTCGTCTCCTTCCGTAAAGAATCGCGGTAAAGCCAGACGGACAATCAGGTCTTGCGTGGATATTATTTTGTTTATCGTGTCGCCAACAGTTGTTGCCATGCCAATCGCTCGAGCTGTTGCTCGCCAGGTAGTGAGATTGTCCGGCAGCTTGACTGAGGCAATGGCAATGCCGTCTTTGTTGGTGACAAGATCCGGCATCCAGGCTGCAGTGTCGCGGAAGTCCTTGCGCATGCGCGGTTCAACCTTATCCGGTCCGCCTGAGTAGCTGTGTGGGAATGAGCATACGGTATTGACCCAGTTTTCCTGCATGCGGTAAAAGAATTTGCGGATGTCCTCGGCAGTTTCCGGACGAATCGAGTAAATGCTTTCGTCGACAACACCAAGTGAAACTTCTGTGTTGGCTGCCGGCTGTCCATGTGAGTCCAGCGCCTTGACTGTATATTGAACGGATTCGCCTGGTTTGTATTTTGGTTTGTCAGTGCTAATACTTATATTTAGGAAGTTGTCTTCCGGTGATACTTTCAAGAGTTGAGACTGGTTGTAGAACTGATGCTTCTTATCGACAAAGGTGCATGCCACAAATACATTTGGCGCATATTCTGCCGTGATTGGGAATTCGACCAGTGTGGCAGTGGCTGTAAGTGGAACAACACGGTAGTTGTAGAGACGCTTGCCCTCAATGGAGACAATTGCTTCCGCTCCTTCTTTGCCCGTTGTCGGTGTGCTAATCATTACCCTTGCTGTGTCACCGGGCTTGTAAACGGTCTTGTCCAGCTTCAACGAAAGGGGTTCTACGTTGGCTTGTTCGGACGACAAAGCATAAGGATAGTTGGCGCTGGCTATCCAGATACTTTCGTTGTCATAAATAGTATGGCCTCCGGAGTCTTTGCCCTGAGCGGTTATGTAATAGGTTTCGGTTGGAAAGGAGTCTTGTGTTTTTAGTGTGACCGTGGCAGTGCCTTTGTCGTTGGTCGTAGCTGTTGCTTGATCGGTTAAGTCGACGCCGCGATATGTGCTCTGTGCCTGATCCCAAACCCAGCGCATTAGTTTTAAATCGATTTGCTTGTTGATTGCCGGTTGTCCATCGTAATTTACAGCATTGATATCAACGCTAATTGGTTCTCCGGATTTGGCTACGTAAGTTTTTGGTTTGACAAACAGGGCATAGTCTCCGGCAACCACCGATGCGCTACCGTTACCAACTACGGTTAGCCTACTTATGTCAGTTACTTCCGCTTCAATTTTGTAGCGCTTGTCCTGGTAGTCATTGCTGTATGGTCCGTCTGTCGGCGGTTTTAATTCCTTTGTCTTAAATTCAATAACTGCTTCGCCGGCGTCATCAGTTTGCGCGTACCCTTCGCAAATGAAATCCGAGGCGTAGGAATAATCAGCGTCGTCTCCCCAATCATCAAAGAAGCTGTAATACTCCGGTCTGGGAAGAAGGTTTTCCCTGGTTTGCCAGTCATTGCCTGCGTAAACGGAATACTTTACTTTGGCTGAGGCAACAGGTGCGCCAAAGAAGTAAGTGGCCTTGACTCTTGCCTTTAGAGTGGAACCGGCAATTACTCTCGGTGTGACTGGCGTTACCTCAACTTGATATTCCGGTTTGCGATATTGGGCAACTTCAAAACTGCTGTAGGTCTGTGTGTCGTCCGGATACTTGACGGTGACTTGATAGGCGCCTGTGTGTCCGTCGGCAGGGATGTCGAATGTGCCGTTAAATGTGCCATGCTCATTTGTGCGTAAGTGTTGCTCAGCTAGTTTTTGGTTGTCGGGATCTTCGACAGTAAGTGTTACAGGCAGACCACCCTTAGGATTGTGGAAGCCATCTTCGTCGAACTTGCGAGCAATGCCTTTAAATGAAACTGTTTGCCCCAGGCGATAGATAGGACGCTCGGTGTAAAAATAAGTGCGGTATTGTCCGGCACGACCTTGCCACCAGGAAGCATCGGAATAAGCACGGTCTTCTCCCTGGTTGCCGGTGATGAGAACGGAGCCGGTGAGTTTGCCCGGCAAGTTCTTGCCCGTGACCATTGTGGCAAAGCCATTGTTGTCCGTTGTTGCTTTGTTAATCGCATTAGTTCCGTTACGCCGGTCTATGACGGAAAGTGCCACACCTGCTCGTGGACGCAAAGTGTTTAAGTCGATAGCTCGAACAACAGTCTTGTCCGGTGCTTGTTTTACTATCAACCCTAAGTCGGTGACGGAGAACCAGAGCAGGTCCCATGCGGACTTGTCCCCTCGCTGCGAGCTTAGTTTAACTTTGGCTACATAATCGCCTTGTGGAAGGGCATTGTTGAGCTGGAAATCTGCGTAAGACCAATCGGAAGAATCAAGTTCCAGTTTTCGCGACATGGTGGCAACAGGAAATCCTTTTAAGTTTAGTTCCGTACTGTCGCTCGGTTTGTAAATATCGAGACTGGAATTGACTTCAATTGAATTCTTGGCGCACTGCCCCATAAATTGCAGGAAGTCTGTTTTGTAGACATCAATTGTTGCCTGTGTGCCACCATAGGCATTTATCCACAACTTTGGTTTTTCTTTGCTGGTATAAACTCTGGTGCTGGCAGCAATGGTTACCGATGGTTCGAGCAACTCGAGTGTAATTGGCGATTTGAGTTTTGTAACTTTGCCTTCGTCGACAAAGACGCCATTGATATATTCGCTGGCAAAGCCTGGTGCGCGCAATTTGATTGTGTATTCGCCTACAGGCAGCCTAGGCAGAGTAAAAGTGCCATCTGGTTTTATCCAGACGCCACGTTCGTCATAAGACTTTCCTCTGGGACCCACCGCCAGGGCGTAGACCTGGTGCGAGGAAGCATTATATGAATAGAGATTGAAGCCTTTTTGCTCGAGGGCAATTTGCCCGGTGACAGAACCAGACGGCTTGTCGAAGGCGACAAACAGCACGGCAAACAAAACTAGTTTTACGAGCAAAAACTCCCATGAGACCAGGAGATTCTTATCGGATGACATCAGCTTTTACTCGCCAGATCTGACATTGTTCCTTTGGCTTAATGCCCGCCTTGAGTTTACATTTAACTAATTGATAATAAGCATCACGAACTTCCCCTGGCAAAAGAACACCCGTTTTTCCACCGGATCGTACAAAGAGCCCGTCCCGCAAGGGATTCTGTCCGGAAAGGCCCCTGGCGCCGCCACTTATTGGTTCAAGGTTGTTCACAATCGTTATCTGTGGCTTCAGGTGTTGCCACTCACTATCGCCAATTGGCTTGTAACGATATTCGTGCTTAAGAGCCTGGGCTGTGGTGTAGACAGTCGCCTGGACCAAATTTTCGTAGCGCGGCTCAAGCGAGCCCCAGCAGGCGCGCGATTGTCCATTTGAAGATAGCGTTACAAACAGACCCTTATGCTGTTGGTATTCCGGCGGCACGTAAAAGCTATTGGCAAAATCTGCCAGGGATTGCTGTTTACAGTTGCGCTTATTAAAATGGAAGGCTAGGGTCTGTCTGGCAATGTCCGTAAGGCTTTCCGCCTTTGGTGGACTGCCCATGGCGGTAGAGTTGAGTGATAGTGAGGCTGCCAGGCAATAAATAGGCGTCAATTTAAACAGGTGGCGTAGACCTGAGCGCATTAAACGGGATAAACTGATAACTGTCATTGTTTCTGGGATTTTGGCGTTGGGAAATAGTCTTACTGATGCACCTCATTCTACAGGCCGGCGGCAATTCTTAAAGTCGCTGTTTAGCCTTGGCGGCGCTTTGCCGGTGACACAACCGGCGCAGGCTGCAGTTGTGTCCAAACCCAATTTCTTTTGGGCGGATCTTAAGACAGGTCAGGTTGGATTTCCAACCGGCATGTCTGTATCGCCTGGGCTACCAGGGTCTTTGATGAAGTTGGTGGCAGCTTGTGCTATTTCAGAAGATCACTTATTAAGTCCGGAGACGATTTTTGATTGTACCGGCTCCGTGGTGGTTAACCACAGGACGTACCATTGCCAAAAAGCGCATGGTCGTTTGGATCTCATACATGCCATCGGCATGTCCTGCAATGTTTACTTTGCCCAAGCTGCTGAATCCATAAGTCCGAATTTGTTTTTACAACATGCCCGGTCCTTTCTGTTGAATGAGCCAGCCTGTGGCAGAGCATCGGGACCTTTCCCGCAAAAAGCAGAAGGCAGCCCGCAATCTTATATATTAGGATTGAGCGAGACATTCAAACCACATGCGTTGCAACTCCTACGCATGGCAGCTTTAATTGGTGCCGAAGGAGATCTGCCACTCTTGCACAGTGCAGAGTCACCACCGGACAAGCCGGAAAGAACACATTTGCAATTAACTTCCAACACTTGGAAGATTTTGAAGCAAGGCATGATCGTCGCTGCGCAAAACGGCACAGCGAAAAATCTCGATCCGGAAAATAAACTGCACGTTGCAGCTAAAACAGGCACTGCGCCACACGGCAATACATTTCAATCATGGGTAGTGGGCTTCTTCCCCTTTGATAAACCACGCTATTCGTTTTGCTTAAGAGCAACATCTGGTACAAGCCAGGACACGGCTGTACCGCAGGCACACAAGTTTCTGCTGGCAAGTGACTGGCCCACATGAAGTTTCGCATCTATCTTTTTCTATTTTCATTGAACCTTCTATTTTGCGGGTTAGCATTGCCATCGCCGGCGGCAACACCGGAGAAAATAAAAGTCGATTTGTTTGAAGCACATCAGCCCGTGAAACAACTGATTGTCTATGGCCCTTCACGGATCAAATTACCGCTGCAGAAGATGTTGCCGCCTGGTAAGTTCATGTTGTCTATCAAAGGTGATCATCTTGAGCTTATTAAACAAGGTGGCGCGCAGCCAGTTGTTGTAGCGCCGCGAATTGTCATTGAGGGGCAAACGGCATCTGGCGTTGCTCTTGGTCTGGACAGTATTGACAAGAGGGCTTATCCAGGTGATATTGAAATTTCCCTGCAGCCCAAGCAGACGCTCAGGGTCCGCAACACTGTCCCCGTGAAGGACTATGTAATTGGCGTAGTGTCCAGTGAAACTCCGGCTAATTGGCCGGTTGAAGCCTTGAAGGCACAGGCTGTTTTGACTCAAACTCGTCTTGCTCGCCATCTGCCATCAATGGTGATTGGTGATTCTACACAGCGTGAACTGTATCTTGGCTCAAGCAGCAATCGCAGAGAAGTGCGAGATGCAGTGCACAGTGTCTGGGGGCAATTGCTTGTCCATGACCACCGGCCGATAGCTGTCTTCTATCACTCAACTTGTGCCGGCGGCACAAGCGGTGGTGAAGTTGTGTTTAGCAATAAATCGGCAGTGCCACCATATCTGGCGCCTGTAAATTGCAATTATTGCAGCAAGTCTCCTTTCAACAAATTGACGGTAAGGCGAATTTCCAAAGACGTGGCTGCCAAATCTTTCGGCGAGGGACTGCCGACAATTCTTGACTATGACGATGCCGGTCGCCCTGTGAAAGTTAAACTTGCCGATGGACGCGTGTTGACTGGATATCAATTCTGGATCTTGCTTGGTCAGTCTGCAGGCTGGGATAGAGCGCCTGGCACGAAATACAAATTAGGCAGTCTGCCAAACGGCGATATACAAGTCTTTTCCACCGGTGCCGGACATGGTGTAGGACTCTGCCAGTGGGGCTCAGCTGAATTAGCGCATTTAGGAAAAAACTACAAAGACATCTTGCAATACTATTTCCCAGGAACGAACATACAAGAGTCCCAACCAGTGGCGATGTGGTGAAGCCGCAAGAAGTCCTTTAGTCCTTATAAGCTAAGAGACATACGATAACGAAATCAATCAGTATTATTCCGATTGTCAAAATTGTTATGGCAATCGCAGCCAAAATGGGTCTTAGTTTTTTTGTTCTTCTTGCTTCTTGTAAGTAGTGGATGATTGTGATGATACCGGTAATCGGTAGGAGGACAACGAGGTTCAACAAGAGAACTACTGTAACGAAGAGCAGCAGTGGCGTCATCACTAACATCTTATTCGATAGTGGTAGTGCAATGACTAGGATTAGTGTTAGAAGGAGAACTCCTACGAATACGAGTTGAATTTTCATAGCTACCTGGTCACTGGCGAATTTAGTGGTGATGCCTATCTTGTATGGTTTTCTTGTGTCTTTGGAATGCGTCGCTAAAGGCGGCGGCCATGATACCGGTCGGCATGGCAATCAATCCAATGGCTGCCAGGCAGGTTATCGAGCAGCAGAATTTGCCTAAAGCTGATTGCGGGTAAATGTCGCCATAACCAATCGTCGTGAGTGTGGCGATACCCCACCACATTGCGCGTGGGATGCTGCCAAATTTATCCGGTTGCACCGGACCTTCTACCAGAAACATAACTGTTGACGATATCAATAGTACAACCATTGCCAGCATGAAGGCAAGGAACAATTCCATGTAGCGTTCCTTAACAGCATCCTTAATATGCTTCATAGCAATGGAAAAGTCACCAAGCTTTGCCAGCGTGTAAATGCGCACCAAGCGAAAGAGTCGGAGTAAGAAAATATCGCCGCCGACGAAACCTAAGAAAAATGGTAGAACGGCTAATAAGTCGAGTAGTGCCCTGAGCGTGAAGGCGTATTTAATTCTGCCGATGAGTCCTTTATATTCCGGATCTTCTCCAGCTA
Organism: Chloroflexota bacterium; assembly: GCA_005240105.1. Classification (GTDB taxonomy): domain Bacteria; phylum Cyanobacteriota; class Vampirovibrionia; order Obscuribacterales; family Obscuribacteraceae; genus SBAT01. Next base: position 6,069 of record SBAT01000308.1, on the reverse strand, counting down.
CCCAAAGCCGCAAGATGTATTCAATTGCAAACAAAATGCCAATGGTTATGTCGGCAGCAATAATCTGGTCTTTCCATGGTTCATAGATTGTTGGCTCGGTAGCCAAAGTGACGATGACAATGCTGGCAACAATGATCACTGCCACCAGTTTATTGAGCGGCGACAGACCCTCCTCCGGATAAGCCGTGACGGAAAGTTGTTGGTACAGTTTTTGTCTAATTGAAGCCAAGCAAAGCCCGATCATTTATATGACACTGGCTGCGCATGGGCAGCCCTGCTTAATTTGTACCCTGTCCGCACAAAGACCTATGCTGCGGTTCTCATTAGTAAGTCGGCAGGACGTTTCTTCCTTGACAGGGTTATGAGAGTTCATCCTGGAGGTGATCTTTGAACAGCATTGTTCTTATCTGTACTGTTATCGCAATATTGTTCTTTGCGGTCCTGATCATGGCTATGATTAAAGGGGACGGCAGCGAATAATCCTGGAAGCACCCCCCCGTTGTCAAAATGGGTTATTATTATCAGTATCCACCCCTGGAGCATGCTCTAGGACCCCCTGGGAGGGCTTCACCGCCAACTCAGGGATTTTTTTAGTGGTTGAAATTGTGTAGACTGATTCTTTTAAGTCGAATAAGGAACATTGGCGCATGAAAGAGAAGATAACCGTATACGAAAAGCCAACTTGCACCAAGTGTCGCGAGGCGGACAAGCTTTTGCGTGAGAGTGGTGTTGATTACGACAAAATCAATTATTACGTCGAGCCGTTAAGCGCCGACAAGTTGCAGAAACTCTTGAAGAAGATGGGTATTCCGGCAAGTGAATTGTTGCGCACAACTGAACCAATTTATCGGGAATTGAAACTGGCCAAAGCGGAGAAAACAGAAAAGGAACTCATCGCTTTGATGGTCAAGTATCCTGATCTAATTCAACGACCGATAGTCGAGCGCGGAGCTAAGGCGGTATTGGGTCGCCCGACAGAAAATATCAAGAAACTCCTGAAATAATCGGTGGCAAAATGAACAAATTGCTGACGTCAACTTGTGCGGTCTTATTGCTTTGTTTTGGATGCTTAGCAGAGGCGGCTGAACCAACCAAGCTGGATGCTAAGCCTGCGCAGTCCAAGGGTCTTAATTCGGCACTGACTTGGGTGAAGAAGACTTACACCTTGCCGAAACCGCCGGCTGGTTTCTCAGTGAAATTCGACTACCCATATTTTTCTGGACAGGATGTTGCAGGTAAACTCAACAACGCCATGCAGACAGAATTGACCAAGCAAGCAAATGCAGCAGCAAAAGACTATGCGGATTTTGTCTCAGACGATTTGCCAATCTCCAAAGAAGCTAAAAAGAAAAAGGACGGCAGCAGCATTACAGCATCCTTTATTGTCCACAAAACAACCGACAATATTGTCAGTGTTAGCTTTGCTACTTGCAGTTACTACTATGGTGCTGCGCATCCAGTAAACAACTACTTCGTATTCAATACTCAGCTCAACCCGCTCGCGCCTATCACTTTGGCTAATTTAACGACTAACGAAAAGAAGTTTCTGCAAATAGTATCGGTGCAGTGTGCTCAACAGATAACGAAGATACTGCAGTATCCTAATCCGGATATCATCGCCGAGGGGACAGCGCCAACGGCAGACAATTTCCATAATTTCGTTTTCCTGGATAAACAGCTAGGCTTTTACTTCAATGATGCGCAGGCATCCATCCATGCAGAGCCTATTCTCAAGCCTGTGGGTGTTCCCTATGGACGCTTGCAGAGCGTGATTAATCAGGCTAGTCCTGCCTATAGATTGGCAGTAGCGCACAAGTAGCCCCTACCCAGCTTAAATAAGTGCGCTTGGAAAGGTTGTCGTTCAGTTGTAGAATAGACGGCTAATGTCCAAATCAGAAAATGTTAAGAAATCTGGTTTTGTCTATGCCGCCCTGCTTCTCGCGTTGGGGCTGCTTGCCTATTTGCCTGGGCTGGGCAGTTTTGGTGCGCTCGATCCAACTGACAGCTTCTTTCTAGAATCCGCAAGAGAAATGGTGGAGACAGGCAAGTATCTTTTGCCGCTCAATAATTATGAACCTTGGCTGGATAAGCCCATTCTGTTTTTCTGGATGGTCTGTGGAGCCTACAAATTATTTGGTTTTTCGCCTTTTGTCGGTAGGCTGCCGGCAGCATTGTCCGGAGTAGCCACTGCTTTATGCATATTCTATGGCTGCCGAGGGTTGATACCACAACGTACGGCTTTTCTTGCCGGACTCATTTTCTTGAGTCTACCTCTTGTTTCAATCGGCTCGCATATTTGTTTGACGGATACAACTCTCACTTTGCTTATTGCTGCCACCACTCTTTTCTTGTGGAGAGGCTTGGTCAAGAAAAGCAAGCTTGATTTGTTGATTGGCTATCTTGCCTGTGGTCTGGGACTGTTGTGTAAGGGGCCAATTGCGGCGATTTTAAGTGGCATAGTAATTCTGCCCGCTCTAGTGATTGGCACGCGTTCCGTCTCCGACACCATACGGCTGTCACTGCGCCTGAAACCAATTCAGGGGTTGATATTGGTGGCGCTCATTGCCTTGCCTTGGTACGCATTAGCAGGACTTGCCACTAATGGTGAGTTTTTACAGAAGTTTTTTATTGAACAAAATTTCGGACGCATGGTTGGCACTGTTAATCACCAAATGCCCTGGTACTTTTATATCCCGATATTTTTTGCTGGTTTTGCACCGTGGTGTTTGCTTCCTCTCTTCTCCACAGGCTTAGTTAGAAGAGCCTTTAGTCATGTTGGCATTTGGGGACGCCGAGGACTATTCAGGTTGTCCTTTATTTGGTTTGTTGTGATTGTGGGCATGTTTACCTGCATCAAAACGAAATTGCCCTGGTACATACTTCCTGCCTGCCCAGGCTTTGCCATTATGGCCGCCATCCAAATTGAATACTTAGCTCGTGCTGCTAAGGAGAGATCAATGCTTGTTGTTCAGGGCGTCAGTTTAATTGCCTTGACCGTTCTATTTTTCGTGCAAGGCAAATTGCCTGGTTATGTAAAAGGCATTGTCACTGCACATTGGCCAGTGGCTGTAATTTTATTCCTCTGGTTGATGGCAAGTTTGTTATTTCTGGTATTTGCTAAGAAGAAAATGTCCCGACCGGCACTTATTCGCATCGCATCGCTATCCACTGCCGGTGCGTTGCTCTTTGGTTGCGCAATTTATGTGCCTGGGGCTATGAAAGGACTTTATAAGCATAGACAAATTGGCTTCAATCGACTAGTTGAACTGACTCGCGCTGATGATTCCAGTGTGGCCATTCTAATGGCCGAAGAGCCGACGATGCCATACATTTTGCACAAGCCGGTGCACCGGCTGCAGGATGAAGAAGCCTGCGTGTCATTTACGCAGACGCCACACGAAAAACACTATGTGCTCGTGCCAAAGGAAATGCTCAAGAGCATGAATTGGTTTCGCGGCAGTTCGCAGAAAGTAATTTCACAAGAAGGTAAGTGGACTCTATTTCAAATGGAGCCTAACTCAGTTGCTCAGTCGGGACAAGTCCGGTAGGAACTACTGTTCCGAAGAGCTCTTTTTGAAGCTTGGCACGGCGTTGTTGACAGGGCGTATACGTTGTGCTACGTTTGTATACGGGGCTTGGTCAAAAAAGGCTAGTGATGATATTTAGCTTTAATGATGCAAGCCTTAAAAGGCATAATGTTGCTCTTTGGGAAGCCCTGCAGTCTTTAGAAGATCCATTAAGGTTCGAAGTAGAGCAAGGTGAAAGCGCTGAAGGAAACCCAACTAGTATTTGGGTGGGAATGACAGCGCATGCGAGACTGCTTGAGGTGGGTGTGGAATATTTGGAAGACTGTAACCATATTTTTCACGCAGACAACTGCCGGTCGCATTTTAAGGCAATGTATTACGCAGATCGCCGGAGGTGAATTGTATGGCTCGATTAAGTGATGCGGAATTGAAAAAGCGAAAGGCAAGCCTAGGACAGGAAGCTCATGCGGCGCTAGTCAAATCTGGAGTCGTGCATTTCAGATTGGAGCCTCACAACATTGAGCGAATTTATGAAGTTGCGGCAACCAGAAAAATTCGCATGGGACAGATGGTGCGAGAATGGGTGCTTGAGCGCCTTGAGGCTGAGATGAATGCCGGTGAAAAGTTGCATGATAGTTCACTGCTGGTTTCAGAATTGATTTCCCCTGCTTTGAAGAAATCGCATATGGATAATCTTGATAAAGATGATCTTTTGATACGGTTGAAATTGCTTGAGAGGCTTCTGTCGGCTCAGGCTGATCGTATTGATAAGCTTGAAACATTGAGCAATAGAAAGGATGGCAAAAGGCGAGCTTAGTGTTAAAGCTTTTGCGCATTCCAATTTGTGTACGTTGAATATTTTGGTTCTGAAAACGGGCGCCAGAAAAGAAAGCATGCTCTGCCGATGACACGTTTCTGATCGAGGAATCCCCAAACATGGCTGTCGGCACTGTTGTTGCGATTGTCTCCCATTACGAAGAGTGAGCCTTCCGGTACGGTGATTGGTTTCAGGTTGTTTGCGTACGGGTGGAAGTAAGGGTTGCCGATGTCGGAAAGTGTTTTAAGGTCGTAACTTGGAGCTTCTTTTACATAGGCTGCTTCATCCAGAAGTTCGCCATTTACGTAAACACCTACTCCATGCTCAATGATTATTTTGTCTCCGGGTAATCCGACCACGCGTTTGATTAAGGCTTTTTCGCAGGGCAGGAATGGGAAGCCGGTTAGCCTGCCAAGTAATGAAAACGGATCGTAACTCAAGTCCTTGCCGCCCAGTTCAGCTGCCGGCGGATAGAAAACAACAATGTCGCCACGTTTAATTGGTTGCTGGAAGATGCTCGATATCTTCTCGATAATCAAGCGGTCGGATATTTGCAACGTTGGCTCCATAGAGCTTGACGGGATGTAGCGAGCTTCGGCAATTGTGCCGCGGATGACGACGAATAAGACCAGCGTTAGAGCCAGGGTCTTCAACATTTCTTTCAACCAGTCACTGAAATTTTCGCTGTTGGGATTGCCCGATGGTTTTTGCATGTCATCTGCTCCTAAGATGGCCTTGAACTGCTATACAATTATAGGCGTTTTCTCATTTCAACAGAGTTGTATCATGATGACAATAGGTCAAACCCGGTTTTCAATAATTTCTAGACAAATGCTTGTTGCGCTACTGGCCTTAGGATGTATTCCACAGACGGCCGAAGCGGTTAATGCGATTTCCATTCCCGGCAAACCAACAAATGACGAGCCGGCCTTGGGTTTAGTTAACACCTACGATACAAAAATGTCGCATAAGCGAATAACTGTCGGTGATTACGTGTTTGTTCCTAATGTAGGCAAATGCTGGAATGTGGGAGCCTACAAATTGCGCCGTGGCAATAAGGTTTTGAGCCAAGGCTATCCGGATAAGTGGTGGCCGAATTCCACTTATTTCAGTGTGGTTACTCCATTGATTGTGCCTGCCTCGCTTGTTAAACCAAGGAAGCTTGGAATGACACCGGACTATTTCATCAAAGAGATGAAAGCACCATTGAAAGTGTCCGCTCCCGGATATAGTGTGTTTGGCAGTGGAAGCCCGGAAATAATCATTGAGAGAGCCAATTGTGGTGCTAAGTGTCTCTATGAGTATGAGATTTTTTCGCTTGGCAAAACCTTCAAGAAGTTTCCGAAAATCGAATCTGGAAATGATCCCATTTGGTTTATTGATATCGGCGGTGATGGAAAGCTTGAAGGGATCGATGTCGAGGATACTTTTACTTATTGGAAATTCTCCGGTGCTAGCTCTCCCAGGCTTACAATTGCTTTGCGTTTTAAGAATGGCAAAGCAGTGCTAGCTGCGGATTTGATGAAGACACCGCCGCCGTCAGACTCTTACATGAATAAAATTGTTGCCGAGACCAAGCAGGCTTTCCAGCCACCAAAAGAAGGTGACGCTAAAGAAGTGGAGAGCAAGGACAGTGATGACATCATCATGCCGAATGAGTTGGTGGTGAATTTGATGGATTTGATCTACAGCGGCAACGGCAAAGCTGCTTGGCAGTATTTAGAT
>SBAT01000177.1 GCA_005240105.1 Chloroflexota bacterium | reverse complement strand
TGCTTGCGGTAGTTTTCTCAACGTGCTGGCATCACGCACTCTTGCTAATGAATCGATACTTTGGCCGCCTTCGCGCTGCCCATCATGCAAGAAGGGCATAAATTGGTACGACAATTTCCCAGTAATCTCGTACCTCATACTTAAAGGGCGCTGCCGGAATTGCCGGGAAAGAATTTCAATCCAATATCCGCTAGTGGAATTTTTCACCGCCGTCTCATTTTTTGTTCTATTTAAGGTATTTGGCCCTACCTGGCAGGCAGGAGCCATGATGGTTTTTGTCTCTACGCTAATTGCGATAACCGTAACTGATTTGCGCGAGAAATTAATTCCGCATGACATCACTTATCCGTCTATGTTGCTAGGCCTTGCCTACAGTCACTTCATTCGCAACGATCTTTTGGGAACGCTTGCCGGAATTGGCGTGAGCTATATTCTCTTTGATTTTATTGCCCATTATGGACTGAAATACTATTTGCGCTTTCATGCTCTACCAAAGGAAAGCAATGAAACCGCAGGCGGAGCCTGCGGACTCGAAGAAGCGGAAGAAATTGAAGTAATGGGTGGTGGTGATGCGGTACTATCGGCGGTGATTTCTGCTTGGCTGGGATGGCAAAAACTTCTGGTGGCACTGGTAATAGGTTTCCTGGTTGGCACGATTATGGGTGTCGTCTATCTTGCTCGGGAAATGCACCGGCACGGCATTATCAGCCAGTGCCTGCGCCCTGTTTTGAAGGGCGCATTTATAGGAATACTTGTGGTTTCAGCCATCCTCGGAGCGTTTCATTTAGCCTCAGGCGGTCTCGACCTGGCTACACCTTGGTTAGGCTCATGCGCTCTGGGCGCAATAGCGGGTGGTCTTTTAGGTTTCGTTAGCGTAGGAAGCTCGGTCTCCAAACCATTTCCCTTTGGTCCGGCATTGGCAGCCGGCGCCCTGGCAGCTATTTTTTGGACCGGCGGTGGCATCTTTCAATCAGGTGATAGATAATGGCTTTGGATGAGCGGTGACGGAGTTTTGAAAGTTAGTGTTCTCCCTAAATAAGACAGGCCCAAAACTGGGCGTCGATATTAATAGTGAGACAATTACCCTGATTCAGGTCGAGAAGACCAAAAGGGGCATTGAATTTGTCCGCTTTGCCTATCAACCAAGCCCCATAAATTCCGTTCGCGAAGGAATTATTGTTGACCCGGAAGCGGTTGGCTACACGCTCAAAGAAGTTATTCAATCAGCCGGGATCAAGATTGCTCGTCCACTGCCCTTGCTCAACGTGGCAGCCCCCGGACAGTCGGTGATCATCCGCCTCTTGCCTGTACCTACAGGCATTCCGCCGGAAGAGTTGGCCGATGTTGTCAGGCAAGAAGCACTGCATCATGTGCCTTTTCCGCTCGAGGAAGCAAGTTTAGACTGGTCGCTCCTGCCGGCATCCGAGCGTACAGATGTAGATGGAGTACAAAGAGTCGATGTAATTTTGGCAGCCATCCAAAAACATATTGTCGACTCATTCTGGCATGTCTCAGACATCGTTGGTATCCCGCTAAATGCAATCAGTGTTTCTTCCCTAGCCACAATCAGAGCCCTGGCTTTTGCCGGCTATGGCGTGCAAGAAGACAAACTGACCATGTCCGTATCCATCCGTCATGATGGAACAGACATCAATTTCTTAAAAGCAGGCACTCCTCTCTTTAGCCGTTCTGTTGTGCTCGGTGTTGATACATTGACCGAGTCAATTGCCAGAAGCCTGGACATTTCGATCATGGAAGCGCGAGGACTATGCCCGCATATCCCACTTTTGCAAACAACAAGCAATGATGCGGCCCTTACACAAGCAGCACAAATTGCCAGGACCGTACTTGGTGACATTTCCGATGAAATTATCCGTTCAATTGATTTCTACCGCTCGCAAGTCGGTGAAGTTGAAATAAGTGAGATGTATGTCTCGGGACCGGGATCGGTAGTGCCGCAAGTAGACCGTTTCTTGCAAACCAGACTAAATGTGCCTGCAACAATAATCGACCCATTCCAAAATCTCATTAACTCCGAACTCATACCGATGAGTCAGCGAGCCGTATATGCATTGCCGCTGGGACTATTGGTAGAGCCGGCCTGGTCGCCCGTATCAACCGTCGATTTAGACCTTAATAGGGAAGGTCCCTCAGCAGCGCTTTTAGAAGGACTTGGTCCGGTTGCCGGAATTTCCGTTGTGGCAGAAGAAACCACTCCCTGGTTTATGCCGGTGCTCGCCGTAGGTGCAGCGATTCTCATTGGCGTTGCCGGTTTCTGGGCTTACGCCACTCAAATCGACATCCCCCAAAAACAAGCTCAAATAGATCGCCAGCAAGCACTATTCGACACACAGAAGTCTCAACTTAAAACTTTGCCCGAGGTGAAAGAGGCTACCGAGCAGTTAGAGAGACGCAAGAAGATTTTAGAAAATATCATCAAGCATACTCATCCCTGGTCACAAACGTTGGAAACAATTCGTACCGACACCCCCGAAGGAGTTCAAGTAAGAAAGATTGTCCTGTCCCAGCACAACCTGCGTCTGGAAGGGCATGCAACCGACTTCAAAGGCGTAAGCCACCTGGCCATCAACATTGAAGGGTCACGACTGGCCCCTGTTGTAGAGGTAGAATCGGCGTCCCGCGAAGAAAAGGACCCACGCATAATCAACTTTGCCATAACGGCAGCAATCACTCCGGGAAATATCATCGCCCACAGTGCAGGACTGCCTGTGTCGGGCGCACCAAATGCGTTACCTAATGCCGCCACTAAACCTGTAAGGACCTCCGGCAAGCCACAATTCCTGGATTTTTACGCTACGTGGTGTGGCCCATGCAATGCCCTGAAGCCGCATGTAGAGGAAGCCAAACGTCAATTTGGTGACAAGATTGATTTCGTCTCAATTGACATTGACGATCCAAAAAATCATGCATTGGTTGAACAATACGGCGTCCATGCAGTACCGAACATGTTCTTCCTCGGGCAGCAGGGACAAGTGCTCGATCATATGGTTGGCTTTCAAGGCAAGGATGCTCTTATGAAAGCTATAAGTCGTCTGTCCACAGTTGCTCAAAACGGCAGCAGTAGGTGAGGGCTAGCACATGCAAACAAGAGAAAAAATCTTAATCGCCGCCCTGCCGTCCGTTCTGGCTGCCGTGATGTGGTTTGCTGTCACAAGCCAGGCTGTTACAGACTGGCAGTCCAAGGAACAAGAATTAAAAGACAAGGCCAAGGAACAAGTTGTTCTTAAAAGCAAAATAGCCAATTTGAATAAACTGAAAAACGATCAAAAGATGCTTGAAGTAAATATAGAATCGTTAAGAGCCTCAGTTCCAAAATCAGCCGACATAGACCTTTTGATGATTGATTTGGAAAAAATGTGTCTGGAATCAGGAATGGATTTGGTTCAGGTACAACCGCCAGGCAAAGACAAATTGAAAGAAATTGCCCAAGAGGATAAGGAGCAACAGGCTCTGGCCAACACTGGCAGCAAACTTTCATTAGGCGGAAAGAACAAGGCCGCCGCTCTCGGCGCCGCCAAGGATGCCGAAAAGGACAAGGACAAGGATAAGGACAAAGACAAAAAGCCAAAGAAGGGCAAAAAGGTAAAAGAAAAGCCTAAAGAGGTCCTTACGCCCGAGCAAGAGGCTGGACTAAATACTTTGCTCGTTGAATGTTCCGTAACCGGCGATTACCCCTCTTTTGTAGAACTAATGAAGAAACTTGAGGCGTATCAACGGGTGATAGGCATCACCCAAATTGAAATAGACCTACCCGAAATAACTGAGTCCGACAAGAAAAAGCAGCGGATTGAATTGAACAAGAATCTGGATATTGCCTTTCTACTAACCACCTACTATTTACCTTGAGGACTCTATGCCAGACAGTAAAAGAACAAGAATTTTGCTTCTAATCCTTGCTGGTGCTCTTTTGATCGGCGGGGTAAATGTATGGCAAAATTCTCAACTTGCCAAACAGGAAGAAATAACGGCGCAAGTGCCAACCAAATTTAAGCGCACCAAGACTAAGAAAGTACGGACAGAAAGCGCCAAGACAGCTGCTGCAGATTTCAAAATTGGCGCAGCAGAGCCGCTTCGTCCATCGCTTAGTGGACCTCAGACTATTCCGCCAACCGCAACCATGCCAGGCTCTCAACAAGCGCTACCAGTTGAGTCCGCACCACCAACAAAAATTGCTGCCACCGGACGGACGGAAGCTCAAAGCACTGCTCGCAAGAATGCCGGTAGGAAAGATCCTTTTATAGGCATAACCGGACTTAAACCTTTTCCCAGCCACGGCATTGCACCGGAGGATGAAGAAACGCCCGCAACAACAAACAAAGGCAAGCGTTTGCTGGTGCCACCACCACCGCCGGTTGTTCAGACTTATGCTCCGCCATCTATCCCCTCAACCGAAATGCCCGAGCCGCCATCAAGGCCCATGCTCTCTCACAAAGTGCGCCTGGTGGCAGTTTTAGCCGACAGAGCCGTCCTTAAAATTACAGACGGGCGGCTTAGACAAGACAATAAATGGCCTCAAACAATTACTCTTGGCACAGGTGATAAGTTTGAGTCGCTAGAAGTTGTTAGAGTTGCACCGGACAGCGTTACTATCGAAGAAGATGGTGAACGTTCGGTTAAAACACTTGAGCGAATTCGATAAGTTATTTGCTGGTCTTAGACAGAAGCTCTGAGTAATCCAGCGGTGTATTTACATTGAAATATGCCGGCATTGGATCAGAGGTACTAGATACCTGTTTATAGTCAAAAACAGAAGCAGAGACACCGGATAATACGTCATGTACGGCGCTCTTGCCGGCAAATAACGTATCTTCCAAAGACTTGATGCATGATTTGGAATAAAAGCCTAGAAGCGGCTCAACTTGGCCATCATGTCCCAACACAACCACATCGTATTCACTGCGGCGGCGCGACATTTCTCTAACCAGCTTCCTGTCCACAAGCGGCATATCACAGGCGGCAACAAAGACATGCTCATGTTTTGCCACAAGCAACCCGGAAAGAATTCCACAAACAGGTCCACGGTTTGGCAGTATGTCTTTTACAACATCAACTGTCATTTGCGAAAAGGCATCCGGTTCATTGGCTACCAAAAACACCTCGTCGAACAATTGTGTAAATCTATTGATTAGGTGCTCAACAATTGTACGACCACCATAGGGAAGGAAAGCCTTGGGTCTACCCATGCGCTTGCTTTTGCCACCACAAAGGATAAGACCTGTAACAGGCAGCGGCAGCGTTTCACGGCTAGCTGAATCGAGAATATCCGGATGTTGCCTATCTAAGGAAGGTTCCATCAAATGCCCGCCCTTGAACATGAGTATTCTCCTATTCGCCCTTGTATTGAGGCGCGCGCTTTTCAGCAAATGCCTGCAATCCTTCCAACCGATCTTTTGTGTTCAATAATTGCAAGTAAGCCTTTGTTTCAATAGCTAAACCTGCCTGCAAATCACGATCAAAACCATTATCGATTGCATACTTTGCTTGCTTGAGAGCCAGTGGTGCATTGTTAGCAATTTCCTTAGCCCAAATTTCCGCCTGTTTGAGCAGTTCCTCGTGATAGCTACCATTGCCGGCTGTACCTGCTGGTACCACGCGATGGACAAGCCCAAAAGCTTGCGCCTCTTTTGCTGTAATTGGTTGCCCTGTGAGGATCAATTCCTTAGCTTTGGATTTACCGATGAGGCGCGGTAAACGTTGAGTGCCACCAGCACCAGGGATAATCCCCAACTTCACTTCTGTCAGGCGCAAGCTGGCTTCTTCCACCATCATGCGTAAATCACAAGCAAGAGAAAGCTCCGTACCACCGCCAAATGCTGATCCATTTATGGCCGCTATGACCACTTGCGGCAACTGCTCGACGGACAGCATCGTCTTTTGAATCAGGCTCAAGTAGTCGAGCACCTGTCCTTCGCTCATACCTTTGCGTTCAGCCAGATCAGCTCCGGCACTAAATGCCTTGTTGCCCGCACCAATTATCACAACCACACGGCAGTTTTTGTCATTGGCCAACTCGTTGCAAGCCGTAAGCAGATTGCTTAACAGATCTCTATTGAGACTGTTAAGCACATCGGGGCGATTCAGTTTGAGAAAAGCTATCGCACCCTGCTTCTCCACAATAAGTGATTCTGTCATTACCATGGATGTCACTTCTTAGCCTCCGCACAAGTCTCATGAGTTGCCTTTTCCCTTGATGCCAGCGCTGCTTTCAAGTATCTTCCCGGCAATTGTCTGCCAATTATCTCTTGAGCAAGAGCGCCACAATCAACTAGTTTGTCCAAGTTAACGCCTGTCGAAACTCCCAGTCCGTTAAGCATGTATATCAAATCTTCCGTGGCCAGATTACCGGCAGCGCCCGGCGCATACGGGCAACCGCCCATGCCACCTATTGAAGCATCAAATGTGGTCACACCACTTTCCAGTCCGGCCACGACATTAGCCAGAGCCGTCCCCCTGGTGTCATGAAAATGCAAAGCCATTTTTTCCAATGGAACGCTCTTGGATAACAAACTAACCAGCGATGCCACTTGACCGGGCGTCGCCGCGCCAATTGTGTCACCGAGCGAAAGTTCATCGATACCCATATTAAGCAACCGCTCAACCAAACGAGCCACTTGATCCCTATTAACCGATCCCTCGTATGGACATTCAAAAACGACTGACAAATAACCACGCACCAAATGACCTTGTTGTTTAGCTGCAGTAACAACTTCAGAAAGAGTCTCGACAGCCTCATCTATTGACTTATTGATGTTGCGCTTGCTGTGGCTTTCGCTGGCCGACATAAAAACGGCTACTTTACGCACACCAGCTGCATGAGCCGACTCCAGCCCCTTCAAATTGGGCACCAGTGCCGATGTAACCACATCCGCCGGCAACTTTAGTAAACCAGCTACTTCTGCTCCATCAGCCAGTTGTGGTATCCACTTTGGACTGACAAAGGATGTGATTTCAATATTTTTCAATCCAGCAGAAGCTAACGCTTCAATCAAGCGAACTTTGTCTTTGGTTGGAACAAAGCGCTCTTCATTTTGCAGCCCATCACGCGGACCAACTTCAAATACGGTAACTGATCCAGGTAGCTTCTCAAACATTTAGTACCTGCTAGGAAAGCGAAATAAGAGAATCGCCTTCATTGACAAAATCACCAGTTCCAACTTTGATCTCGGCTACTTTACCAGCGCCTGTCGAATGTACAGGCAATTGCATTTTCATTGACTCAAGAATAACTACATCTTGTCCATCATTAACATCGTCGCCAACTTTGACGAGAATATCTACTACGATGCCAGCCATCATGGCCGTTACTTCACTCACTTTTCCACCTGCCAAATCTACACAAGGAAATACGCACGAAATCGCAACGTCCTCAATGTTATCAGATGCGGTTTAATTTTCCAAAGAAGCTAATTTTAAGTGGTTAACGGAAGAGTCCGCGCAGGGCGTCGTTGATATTTTTGACGGTATCGTCGTCGCCTTCGGCTGCTTCCCCTTCGGCTGCCTTTTTCTCTTCGGCGGCAGGACTTGCCTTGGGACTGGCTTTTGGAGGTTCTTTAATAGGTTTGGCTGTGCCAGTGCTTGCCGACTGCTGGGACTTTCCGGCTGCCTGCGGCGCCTTGGTTTCGGACTTGGCAGGAGCTGCTTTGTCCTCAGAACCGGTCGTCGATTTCGTGGCATAGCGCTTCATGATTTCCATGACATGGTCACGGTCTACCTCGACCGTTTTCAAGCGCTCGTTACACTCAACTATGCGAGCTTCCAGGTCGACTATCTTTTCCTCGGACTGCTGAATCTCGGCTTCAGCCAGAGATTCCTGCTCGGCAAAGTGATCGAGCGTTTGCTTCAATACATCGGGATTAATGCTGGGCACGACTGATAATTACCTCAAGGTCAGGCTATTAAACCTTCTATATAGATCTATTACCACTTATAGGGCGATTTAATCAGAAACTTAAACTTGTTGCAGGTATCGAACCAGCTGTGTGTACTCGTTTAAGTCGGCTGAAGTGGACTGCAAGTCTACCCCATCGGCATATACATGGACCAGGGGATCAACTGGGTCCGGTAGAACCAGAATCCAGTGCTCCGGCCTGGTCTGAATCTTAACACCATCCAAAAGCTCCATCGGCCTGTTGTGATGCTTTTCCACCAATAAACGCATGACACGTCCTTTGCGCTCCCACGGGCAATGCACCGAATCCACCTGATAGATAAGCGTCGGCAACTGGTTTACAGCCTGTGAAAGAGTTCGTCCCTGGTAGGTCAAATGCTCTAATACCTGACCAATTACGCACATAGCGTCATAGCCGTTTTGAAATTCCGGGAAGATAAAGCAACCGTTCGATGAACCGCCAAGCGCAGCCGCATCAGCCAATTGGGCAACGGTTGTGCCAATTTCGGTTTCCGAGGCTTTGCAGCGAACAACCTTAGAACCATA
>SBAT01000396.1 GCA_005240105.1 Chloroflexota bacterium | reverse complement strand
GTTCCCTATTGTCGAGACATACTTGCGGCCCTATGAATTGCCGAATCTTTCGCTGGCAATTGACAAATTCTTGACTCAAGATGGTCAGCTGCAAAAGCTGCTCGGCGTACAGTGCAGGCATATGCGAGTTGAACTCGGCGATCTGTTACCCAACGAAGATGGTCGATTAAGATCTCTGTATTACCAGGGTTCCGTTCAGTATTCACATGTCGAGCTGCCCGACAACAAAACAATTGCCTGCGTAGCTCAAGGTCTCTATTTCCTCACACACGGTGACCAGCGACTAGTTGTTTTTATAACTTGTGAATATCGAGAAGGTCTCAAACTTCAGGTTGCCGCTAGCGAAAGAAAAATTGCCGATGACTTTGTAAGCAAAATCAAAGCACTCATGCATTCGGTAAATATTTACAAAGGGCAAACATTACTGGCAATTGACACTAGCTCTGGCATTGGACTGGAATTTCACCAGCTGCCAACAATGACCAGAGAGGCGCTAATATTGCCGGAAGGCACGCTAGAGCGCATCGAGCGTCATACAATTAATTTTGCCAAATGCACCGAAAGACTTCTAGCAGCCAAACGTCACCTTAAGCGTGGTGTGCTGTTACATGGTGAACCCGGCACTGGCAAAACGCTAACAGCCATGTATCTGGCAAAAGCGATGAAGGGTCGTACGACAATTTTACTGGCGGGCTCAAATATGGGCGCACTTTCGAAAGCATGTCGTATTGCGCGAGATCTGCAACCAGCCACGATTATTTTGGAGGACATTGATCTCATAGCTGAAGAGAGGTCGAGAAGTCGTTCTAAAGGTCTTCTATTTGAGCTCTTAAACGAAATGGATGGTCTGGCAGAGGATGCCGACATCCTATTCTTGCTCACCACAAATCGTCCGGAAGATCTGGAAGAAGCGCTCTCGGCACGGCCGGGACGAGTGGATTTGGCCGTAAAGATTCCTTTGCCAGATGCGAATTGTCGTCGCAGGCTATTTGAGCTTTACAGCGATGGACTTGACGTTACTTTTGCCGATCTTGATAGCCACATTAAGCGTACCAGCGGCGCGAGCGCCTCGTTTATTAAGGAAGTAATGCGCAGGGCGGCGCTATTTGCTGACGACGTTGATGGAAAATTGGTCGTCGAGGATAAACACGTGAGCATGGCGCTCGATGATCTGGCGCTGAAAGACTCCGGACTAACGCGTGCTCTCTTAGGTTTTGCCGCCTCCGGCTAAATCTAAAGGTAATAGGGACTACTCCCTTAAACACTTGTCAATATTTACATTTTGTGGTATAAAAAAGTCCACAGGGGTATATTGCATTTAGCTAGACTAAGTCAAATGCACCCCAACAGGAGGAAATTATGGATAGGGAGTCATTTGGAGAATTTGTAAGGAGATTTAGGGAAGAGAAACGAGTGGGACTCCGCCAGTTTTGTAACACACTAGCGATAGATCCCAGTCGTTGGAGCAAGATCGAGCGAGGCGTGTTACAGCCACCAAATGATGAGCGAACCTTGAAAGCAATCGCAAAATTGCTTTCGATAAAACTTAACAGTGAAGAGTGGAATGAATTGAAGGATTTGGCAGTTCTTGGGCGTGGCGAACTACCGCAGGACATAATGAATGATGAGGAATTGGTAGGCTGCCTGCCTTTAGTGTTTCGAACTCTGCGCAAAGAAAAGCCGACTCGGGAGCAGCTGACTAACTTAGTCGATCTAATCCGCCACAGCAATAGCGGAGAGTGAATTGACCAATTTTAAGAACATTCGAGCACCATTCATTCAGAAGTCCGAAATACAGGATGCAGTCGAAGCATTCTGTAAAAGACATGGAGTTAATCAAAGCGAAGTCCCTCTGGATGTCGAAGTAATCGTAGAAGCGGATTTGCACCTAGAGCTGCGTCCTGAACCAAATCTCTACAAGAAAACAGAGATGGACGCTTTACTTGCAACCAATCGTAAAACCATTATGGTAGATCTAGATCGATTCACTAAGGTCAATCTGCAAAACCGACTGCGATTTACAATAGCGCACGAAATTGGCCACTATGTCTTGCATGAAGAGTTTTACAAAGGACTACATTTCACATCTATTAGTGAGTGGTTAGATTTCTTCGAGCGATTCCCAGCTATTGAGTATCGCAGACTTGAGTGGCAATGCGATGAATTCGCCGGCCGCCTTCTAATTCCGGGCGCTTTATTGCAAGAGAAATTCGAAGAAGCAAAAGCGAAGCTAAGGGGGACCGAGTGGGAAAAGGTCCATCCATTGCCGGAATATGTAGTTGAGGCAATGGCACCCGAAATAGCTAAGTTTTTCGGCGTCAGCGAGCAACCAGTCCTTATTAGACTTGAGAAAGAAGGACTTTGGCTACCAAACGGCTCCTAGGGCGTTGGCTTCCTTGCTATTTCGCCTGTTTGAACCCCAGCAGACTCTTAGTCAAAGCATTGCCATGAGCGCTAAGCTCCTTGAGCGCAGCATCAAGCTGTTCGTCTTTCACACACAGCTTGCCATCCACTTCATCCGCGAAGAGTGCCGCCTTGCGCAACACCTCGCGTATGAAAGCGGCGCTGGCACCTTTTGTACGGTCAATGAATGTCTGCATATTCTCCACACGCAGATCAAGTCCTTGCCCATAAAGTTCAAACAACCGCCGACGACAGTCATCATCCGGTACGGGAATGTTTATAGCCAGGTCAATACGACCTGGACGCTCTGCCAGCGCCGGCTCTAATATTTCCGGGCGGTTGGTTGTGAGAATAAATAACACATCCAAATCATCAGAAAGCCCATCCATTTCGTTAAGCAACTCAAATAACAAGGCAGTTGAATAACCGTTTCGAGAGCGTGAGCGCTCTTCAGCGATAAGATCAATGTCTTCCAAAATAATCGTAGACGGTTGCAGATCTTTCGCCAGGCGGCAAGAGCGGGCAAGCTGTTCAAATTGGCGTCCTGTTAAAGAGACAGTAGTCCTTCCTTTCATTGCCGTCGCAAGATACATCGCAGTCATGGTCTTGCCTGTGCCGGGCGCGCCATGAAGCAAAAGTCCGCGCTTGAGATGTCTTTGCGCTTTCAGCATGGTCTCGCGGCGTTCAGAAAATACAATTGTGTGTCGTTCAATTCTCTCCAACAGTCCTGGTGGCAAAATGAGCGCTTCACGTTTAATTTCTGGAAGTTCATTAACCACAATACCAAAGCCGCCGCCCTCAGCACCTGTCGGAGCCAATACATGTCCGCGGTAGATGTTTTTCTCAATTGACCGTTGGTGGATGTCTTCCAGAAAGCGCTCAGCATCTTCTCGCTGTCCCGCCATGACCTCTATTACGGATTCGCGGAACATTTGCTCTCCCGCATTAACCAGTACAGCCAGTCGTTTGTCACCTTCTTGAATGAGATACAACCCTTGAGTGACGCAAGGCATCGTGTTGTGGTCTGGTAATCGGAAATGGAAATGCCGCATTGGACCTTCTATAAGGCAATTGGAATTATCCGAGTCAGTGTTTGGCGTAACAAAATTGCTTAGATTCACTTCGTTATAATTGCGGGTAAATCCATATTGCTTGTGCTCTCTACCGTCAGACTTCAGGTACTCCGCTAGAGCCAACGTGAAATTTGGCAAATCAGACATATGAATTTCACGAGTGACAACTGGTAAATGGAGAGGCTCCACGCCAAAGTGCTCGCAGAAGTAGCGACGGAAGATATTCTCTTGGGGTTTGGATCTGAACTTGAGCGCGTCGACGAGCTCTTTGAGCACATCGTGTTTGGAACTTCCGAGCGTGTCGCGAGTTTCTTCGTGGACATGAATACCTGGAGTCTGGTTGTGCATTGTTGTGAACTCCTGTGCGTGAGGTGTGCGCTCGTCAATTGCTTGCGCGGCTTGTGCTGACACAAAGACCGGCTCGACAACTGTGAGCGGCGACTTTTACGTAGATTCCGTGATGGTAGTCAGAATAAATTACGTGACTGCAGAATATCTACAGTGGGGTGGCGAAGATGAGATTCTCTGCTTGAGGCGGCAGATTTAATCACTTGACTGTGAACTTTTTGCACCCCTTGACCGTTTATAGAATAGCGACGCCAGCGAAGGCTTTCGCCGAGGCTTACCCAGAAGAGCAATTTGTGCAGGCGGCGCCTGCACAAATCACTTGGTACCACAACTGCACCCTTCTTGAGCAGTCTGCCTTCAATAGCTGATTTACAGGCTCAGCTTGAAGATGTCGATTAGAGGTCATTATCTATGTGAAGTCGGTACAATAGTAGGTACAGCCTATCCAATTTGAGTGGGACGCGCAGAAGACCGCGGACAACACTCAAGAACACGACCTCGATGCAATGCCGGGAAAGACAATGGGAAAGTGCAATGAAATCACTCAAAGGAAAAGGGAAAACAAATCGGGACAAGCTTCGCGCTAAGAGAAAGTCTACGGCTACGGCATCTGACAAGCAGCGTGAGGACGCGCATAAGTTTTGGTCAGACGCCGACGTGGTAATCCCCGGAGGCAAGACCCGCATGACCGTTCGTTTCGACACTGAAGTGGTGGACTGGTTCAAAAGCACGGGCCCGAAATATCAGACCCGGATGAACATTGTACTTCGTCAGTTTATGGAAAAGCAGAATACAAAAATGCCGTTTTCTGCGAAGCAAGAGCTATACGTGTCAGAACCAACCACTTTAGGAATTCATTTGCGTGACGTGCGTAATGCAGAATATCTCCGCGCCCTAAATTCGCTTGGAGAGATTGCATTGCAAGATGGAGACGTCAAAAAGGCTACCAGATATTTCGAGACGGTTGTCTCGTGGCATAAGCAGGATTCCAAAAAGCCCTCTTCAGCTGGGTCACGAAAGAAGTAGGGAGCCTCAGATGCAAACAGACTCACCCAAAAGGCAACGCCAGCCTTGGTCTGAGGTGTCTTTGTTTGACAAATCGCCTAATACGTATCATAATACGTATTAGAGGTAGTTATGACTAAATACACCGGAGCAATAACAACAACAGGCACATCCGAAGCCATCCGCTTCGAGAAGGGTTTCTTCAAGCAAAATCCTGAATTCAGGCAGCAAGCTAAGGTAGAAGCCCGCATAATTGGTCCTGGTCAGATGCTGGTTTCAGTAGTTGACTCAGCAACAAGCGTTGATGACGACCCAATTGTCGATGGCTTTTTGTCGTTCTTGACTCAAGACATGAAAGAGCATCCCGAAAGAATTTCTCCGGTTTCCGACAAAACCATCAAGAAGGCAGCGAAGCTTACCAGAGATGTTGTTGTCGCAGACGATGACACCATTGACG
>SBAT01000455.1 GCA_005240105.1 Chloroflexota bacterium | reverse complement strand
TATCTCGACACGGTAAAGATGGACTTGTTTGCCGACGAGGTATTTGTCTTCTCTCCTCGCGGCGAAGTATTTGACCTGCCGCGCGGGGCTACACCAATTGACTTTGCTTATCGCATTCACACGGACATTGGACACCGATGCATTGGCGCTCGGATAAACGACAGAATTATTCCTTTAGGGACAGAGCTTAAAAACGGCGACATAGTCGAAATCATCACCAGCAAAAACGCTCGCCCGCGTATGGACTGGTTGAACATCGCCAAGACCCACGGTGCTAAAAACCGCATCAGGCAGTGGTTCAAGAAGTATCACCGCGAAGAACACGTTGCCCAGGGCAAGCAAATGCTGGAATTGGAATTCGGCAAATCCAACTATGACGAAGTAATTCGCTCGGAAAACTTCAAAGAAATCGGCCGCAAATTCAATTTGACCGAAGTTGACGACATCATTGCCGCAATTGGCTATGGTGATATCTCCATGTCGCAAGTGACCAACAAGATTCGCGAGTCGGAAAGGAAAGAGAAGGTCAAAGGACCACTCAGCGCGCCAGTGCAGGAAGCAAAAGCCGCTAGTGTCGGCAGTCTTGGTGGGCTAATGCACTATTTGGCTAAGTGCTGTTCGCCGGTGCCGGGAGAGGAAATTATTGGTGTTGTCACCCGTGGCTCAGGAATTGCCGTGCACAGAAGTGACTGCACAAATCTAACTAAGGAAAATGTTGAAAGACAGATGGTCGTCGACTGGTCGACGGACAGGCAGACAGCCTATCCGGCAACGCTGGTTGTCGAATGTATAGACCGAGTAGGCATTGCCGGCGATATCCTCAAAAAGATTTCCGACCACAAAATCAACCTGCAAGACCTGCGAGTGGAAACTCACCGAGAGGACAAGACGGCAACTATTACACTCATTATCGACGTTGCCGATATCGAGCAACTAAACCGCATTGGTGGTGCCATCGGTCAAATTAGCGATGTAATACGCGTGCAGCGCCACGACCACAGAAAGAAAAATGGCAAGGGGCAATCAACCAACGTCACGCCTCTACAGAAACCTCAACGACATAGACCACAATCCAAGAAATCAGAATGAAACTTTGTCTCGCTACAAAAAATCCAGGCAAGCTGAAAGAGCTAATCAAAATTGCCGAAGAATTTGGTCGAGACGTCTCCGGCTTGGAACTTGTCTTGGCGCCAGCAGAATTCAATCCGGAAGAAACTGGCAAAACATTTCTCGAAAACGCCATAATTAAGGCTACTGAAGCGGCTAAGCTTTCAGGTCTAACTGCCGTTGCCGACGATTCAGGGCTTTGCGTCGATGCCTTAGACGGACGTCCAGGAGTACTTTCAGCCCGCTACGCAGAAGGCGATGATGCAAAAGGACGAGCTAAGTTGTTGGCTGAACTTAAGGATATTCCAACTGAAAAGAGAACGGCCGCGTTTGTGTGTGCAATGGCATTGGTTGAACCCAACGGTAACATTGTCTTTCAAGTTCAGAAGGACTGGAAGGGTTCCATTGGTGTATCAGAAAGGGGCACGAATGGTTTCGGCTATGATCCAATTTTTATACCGGATGGATTAACAATAACGTCTGCAGAAATGCCTACGGACGACAAAAACCGTATTTCTCATCGTGGGCAGGCTTGGCGGGAAGTGCTTGCGAGTATGGAAAGCAAAAATCTATAGCGATTGTTCTCAGTAGGAATAGTATTCTTCCGGCACAGATTCAGCCGGTTCTATCAATTTGACATTCAGGCGTCTGTGTCAGTGGTGTAAGTACGAAGCTGTTGAGCCGCAATTTAATTTTCGGCAGGGTATTTAGTGTCGAAAAGACGCTTGGCACGGTGTAGTTAGAGAAGTTTCGACATACAAACGGGGTGAAACGACATGATTGGTGACAAAGAAGCAAGCGAACAGGCCCACAAGCTTGTGGATTCAATTTCAAAAGATGCGGATAGACCAGACGGCATTAGACAGGCTATTCACGAAATTTATAACTGCGCTCCGGAAGTGCAGAAAAAAGTCGCGGCAGAACTGATTTCTAAGAAAAATGACCCAAAGCTAGCCAAGGCCGTGGATGAAATAGTTGAATTGGTCGTTACAAGTAATTTCAACAATATCGACAAGGTGGGAGCAGCAGGCAATCCCGCTCTCATAGACAAGAGAATATCGCAAGCTGACGTGCGTGCCTTTGTTAATGCCGACGCTAGGAAGGAGAAAATTGTCAAGGAAACTTTTGACGAGGAGCTGTTGCGAGGCTTGGATTATAACCCTAGAGATGATCGCAGCCACGACGCTTTCGCGAACTTTTGGGATGGCAATGCGATGACGCAGGACCAAGCATCTGGAATAGCTGAGAAGCGTCAAAGTGGACGGCAACGGGCGCAGGAGCGCTATGACGAGTCTCTTCAAAAAGAAAAACAACGAAGAGAAGAAGATTCTCTGCGAGATTTAAGCGAACGCAAGACCTTAACTAGTCATAGTAGGCAGCTGGCTGAACAAAGAAAACAGATGGTTGAGCTGGAGAAACTCCTCAAGCCAACAAACTTGCCTAAACTTCTCTTCCGAATGGATGAAAACCAGGATCGCGAAATTTCCCGCCAGGATATCGAGAAGACTCTCTCGTACGATAGGATGAGCAGGAATGCAGGCAATAACACTACTTTGTCGGATGAGGAAACGCAAGCAGCAGAGGCTATTCTGAAGCACTATGATGACCTGAAAGGCTCAAATTTTGATAGCATCACTGAAGAGTCAATCCAAGACCGGATAGATAAAACACTGATTTCTCACGTTAATGATCGGATAGGCGACAGGGTGCACACAATCGACGGACGCGATGGACATTCTCGGCTCTTCAAATATGACAAAGCCGGTCACGTTACTGAAATCTACCACGCTCATGGTGAAGAACGTTGGGTCTATAATTCTCAATCCAATAAATGGGATATCACTGTCAACGGCAAGACCACGTCTGTTGCGATGGATGTTTCGGTTGACAAAGATGGTGAGTTGAAGTGGACATTCACTGACGGCCGAAACAAAGGCTTGACTCGCAAAGTCACAGCGCTCGGCGAATACGTACCGGACGCCAGGGAAAAACATTAGAGCTAGCGCGAAATTTTTGGGGTTAACTAGTGATGTAGGCATTTTATGTATATAATGTATACATGAAAAGCAAGCACGCTAAAAAATCAGTTCAATTAACCATCCGGAATGTGCCTGAGCAAGTAAAAAAGCTGCTTAGTAGCAGGGCCAAAGCGGACGACAAAAGCCTCAATACAGTTCTAGTTGAGGCTCTTAGCACTTCTGCTGGTGTTTTAGCTGAATCTACAAATTACACTGACCTCGATGAGCTCGCCGGATGCTGGGTTGACGATCCGGAATTTGAGAAAGCGCTGCTTGCACAAGATGCCATTGACGAAGAGATGTGGCAATGAGAGTGGCGCTCGATACTAATCGCTACGTTGATTTTGCAAAAGGCGATGATGTCGCGGTGTCGGCATTGCGCCGCGCCAGGGAAATTTTTGTTCCCTTAATCGTATTGGCGGAGTTACGTGCAGGTTTTGCCTGCGGCAGTCGCGGAGCTGACAATGAACGGTCGCTTGTGCGGTTTCTGAATACGCCGCGTGTGCATGTAGTCTATCCGGACGACAATACGAGTCACCATTATGCTCGAGTGTTTTTGCAGCTGCGACAGCAAGGCACACCAATACCGACCAATGATATTTGGATTGCCGCATTAGCTATCCAACACGAGCTCATACTCTTTACTCGTGACCAACATTTTGAGCACCTTGCTCAAATACCAATACTAAATTGAAGTCCAATCTGTTTTTCGAAAGCGCCCAGTGATTCTTGTTCCGTCCCAGCGATAAGTAATGGTGATGTCCTCGCGGATGTTTGTAATAACGGTTGGTCGAAAAACTGCTATGCACTCTCCGCCGGCTCTACGAACACTGCTATAAATTATGCCAAAGCTTCCAGATGCTCGTAAAATTGCAGCTAACCCTTGAGAGGCTGTGTAATTACTACTGTGATATATGTCAGGCAAAGTTGTTTGCATTCCCCTGATGTCGTGGAATTGACCTGAGATATCGGCCAGTATAATTAGGTGGTCGATATCCATTGGCTCTGTTATTCCGGAGTCCCGCAGAAACTGCTCACGGTGATGGATGGTTTCGGCAATAGCTGTGTCCATTTCGTTGGCAGCATAATAGGCTCCAAATGCGCTACTGCTGAAACGTGAGCCAGGAGGATTTGGATCTAGGAAAGTAAATGATGGCATGACTCGCCCGGACCCCGGTCCTGAAATTCTTTCCTCGACAGGAATTAGTTCAACGTCTCCAACATCTTCAAACGATGGATCTGTCAGTTTCGCTAAATCCAGCAAAACTTCCCAGTCGGCTGGATCGGCGATACGCTCAAAAAAATTGATAGGTGGATAACTATCGGCAATTATGCGCCAAGTAGGTATCCACCTGACGTTTGTCAGCGCTGGCGTCGCCGTCACTAAATACCTCTTGCGAGTGCTAGATATTGCCGAACTCGATAGAGATCAATTAAATGTCCACGCTTCATTAATGATAGCGGCGAGCGATCTGCAAACATTGGAGCCTTGTTTGGGTTTCTAATCCAGCTATCTGCTGATATGTTAGCCGGTATAAGTGTTTGCAGGTCTTTGTAAATTCCCAAGACGTAGGAGATACGATCTATCGTATCTTTGTCTAAATTGGCGCTTTCCGGCTTGTCTTTCCACTTGTACAATGTGGAATCACTTGTTAGTCCGAGCAAGTCTTTTTGATCGGCTGTGCTTAACTGCCAAAGATCAGCAATTTTGAAAAAAGCTTTCAATCCGACCGCTGATGTTCTTGTTCTGCCTGCTGTAGAGGTCATTTTTTCTTGTCCTCCATAAGTGGAGATATAGTTATTATGACTCCATAGATGGAGCTTGTCAATGTTGGTGGGTGGTGTTTTGAGTGTGTAGAGGCGGCTTAATTATTGACGGATGACAATTGGTATGACAAAATAGATTCCATAATGGAGTCCACTTTGGCTTTGTCATAGGAATTGAACGTTATGAGCGAAGGTAAGAGCAAGTTTACGGCTAGTGTTCGAGAGTCGATTGTTGACCATCTCGACCAAAAGGCTGCGGCGCTCAAATTAAACAGAAGTGAGGCTGTTGAGCAGGCTATTGAGATGTGGCTGAAGAGGTTGGCTGAAGAAGAAGAAGAAAAGTTTTTTGCGAATTACGTCCAAACGGATGAAGATGCCTCTTGGACCGCCCTTACTACTTACTCGCTCATGCGAAATCACAATGAGTAGTCGGAAGATGCAACCCCAAGCTCCGCTGGTTCCCCTTAGGGGAGAAGTTTGGCTTGCCAAACAAAATCCGGTAATACCAAATGATCCGCATTTGCCACGTCCTGTGGTTATTATTTCTACCAATGCGCGAAATAAAGCTTGGCCGAATGTGATTGTTGTTCCCTTGAGTGCTGGGCTCGAAAGACCATTTGAAGCCTTGCACAAGTTCATCCCTAAGGGCTCAGGCGGATTGCCCAAAGATTGCCACGCGCGCTGTGATTTTGTCAGCACCATGGCCAAGACCTGTTTGGATGCCCGAGGGCCGCTGGGTCCGCCGCTATCCGACAAGCATTTGTGGCAAATTGCCAAAGGTGTAAGAGCCGCCATCGGTGATAATCTCCTTGTTTAAGACCATATTGGGCTGCATTTGTCTGATAGGCAGCTGCTATCCACTTCGCTGGTGCTACAATAATCTGTATCGCAGATCTGTATCGCAATACTCTTGGATTCGCATTATTGACCGAGGAAGTGGATATGTCGACGTCATTTAGGTTTTCGCCGGAGGAGGAGCTTCAGCTAAGAAGATTGGCTAGGAAATATGGCAAGACGAAGACCGAAATAATTAAATTGGCATTGAATAAATTCTCCGAAGAGGAATCTTCCGCTAAGGCGGGTTCGGTATTGGATTCGTTGATGGCTGCTGGTTTCAAGCCGTTGCCGTTTGATATAGGTGATCTAGCTCATGACGAAGAAAAGCAAAGGAACTTCATTAGGCAACGTATCAATAAGAAGCATGGCCGTTGATACCAGTGCCATAGTAGCTACTTTATCTAGCATTGATAAATATCACCGCACATTTATGTCCTTTTGGGGCACAGTCAATAAATCTTCTGTTGAATTTGTGACCAGCGAAGCTTGTCTATCAGAAGTGCATTATTTGCTGCCCGGGCAAAAGAAATATCGAGAATTGCTGCAAGTTTTCCTTCACGAGCTAGCAGTGAAAATTGTTCCATTGGATTTAATCGAACTGGCAAGAATCCATGAGCTAATGGATAAATATGAGGACCTTCCTATGGATTTTGCTGATGCGACTCTAGTCGTTGCTTGCGAGCAACGTAATATTAGTCATGTACTCACAACTGATTCAAGGGATTTTTCCATTTATCGCCCAAAGCATTGCAAGCGATTTGAGATCCTTCCAGGCAGATAGCAGCCACTCGGACCGCCGCTTTCCGACAAGCATTTATGGCAGATTGCTGGAGGCGTAAGAGCGGCTATTGGTGACAATCCTGTTGCTTAACTAGATTAGAGTTATTGTTATCTGGGGAGGGGACAATCATGGTACCGACTACAAAGGACAGTCTGGAAGCAAAGCCATGATTGAACAACTTAAGGAAGATAAGGACCTCGGCTAAGTTGAAGTGCCTATCAGGGAAATATTGAAAGAACAAGCTAAAATGCATAGCTTCGGGCTTGTCAACCGGGCTGTGCTTTGTTGACTATGGCGGATAGAGGCATAAAACAATGGCTTATAACGATTTACGTGAATTCTTGAAGGTTCTGGAAAAGGAGGGCGAGCTTCAGCGCATTGATGCGCCTGTTTCCTGTGACCTGGAAATTGCTGAAATCACCGACCGGATAAGCAAGTCGCCCGAGGGTAAGAATAAGGCGCTTTTGTTTACCAATGTCAAAAGCTATGACATGCCTGTCCTCATCAATGCCTTTGGTTCAGTTAAGCGCATGAATTTAGCTCTGGAAGTCGACAACCTCGATGAGATTGCCGACCGCATAACGAAGCTCGTTAAGCCCAAGGTGCCGGAAACCATAATGGCAAAAATGGCTATGCTGCCCACTCTTATGGAGGTTGGCCAGTTCCCGCCGAAATTATCTAGAATGCCTGCTCCCTGTCAGGAAGTTGTGATTACTGATCCCAGCCAGGCAATGCTAGACAAAT
>SBAT01000294.1 GCA_005240105.1 Chloroflexota bacterium | reverse complement strand
TATTGAGTTGCCACAAGTAAAAGGATTTCTCAATTCTATTTCGACAACGCTCTCAAAATTATTGGTGCCCATTGCCATAGCTTTTGGTCCTGTCATACACTGGCTGGCTAAAACCTTATGGCCTCTGGCAGCAGTGCTATCAATAGCCTTGGTCGGCGCTCTCATTGCACAATTGGCCAAACGCTCGAGAACCAACAAAATGCTCAAAATGGCCGCGAAATCCACAGGCAGCAGGACAGCAACACGCGATTATTTACAGGTAGTAGCGGACTTGGAAAAACTCAAAGTCAGGCGTTTGCCATCCGATACTGCCGACGAACTATCTGAGAAGGTGCATGCAGCAAAGTCCTCAATTGCCAATGACGAATTGCCAAAATTAATGGACGACTTCGTATCGGACTACTCAGAAAGCCGCTTCGGCACGCCTGATAACGTCAAAGATCTAGCACCTCTCGCCGGTGAGATTCGTCAGCAAGTAGGGCAAAACCTGGCCCAACGGCGCTTCCTTGCATTATCAGCCAAAGGCAAAGCAGCCGGCAAACCAAACAAATATGACCAAAAATGATTAATACCTGCCTTTTTCAGGTAAATAGAAAGCATGAGTACTCTCAGCTTCTAAACCAGGGACAAGGTTATGGTTCAACAGATAAGAACACAGCAACAGGAATTCGTTCCGCCCTATCCTAATACCATTGAGGATACAGGGCTCAAGCAGGGCTTTCTGGAAGAACTCCTTCTGAAAGACATCTACCTGGTAAATTACGCTCTTGGGCGTGAAATTGCCGCCCGCACAATGTTGCCATTCAAACTCATTGAGGAATTGCTGGAGTCTCTAAAGAAACAGATGCTGATTGAGGTCCGCACCGCCGGTGGTTTAGCGGACTATGAATACACGCCTACAGAAAAGGGACGTGACAGAGCCCGCACGGCATTTGACTACAACTCTTATGTAGGTGCTTGTCCGGTACCCTGGACGACCTATATTGAGTCCGTAAAATCACAGACGATTAGACGCGAAGCAGTTACTCCACGCGATCTGGAAGTGGCCTTTTCCGACATTATGATCAGTCGTAAGACTATCAATGCCATCGGTCCGGCTATCAATGCCGGTCGTGGTATGTTCCTCTTTGGCGAAGCCGGCAACGGAAAAACATCTATTGCCGAACGTATTGTGCGCAGTTTTAAAGGCCACATATTTATCCCGCATGCCGTGGAAATCGACGGACAAATCATCCGTGTCTACGACGACCACAGCCACCAGGAAGTCGCACCGGGCAATTACCCTGCTGACTACGATCACCGTTGGGTAAGAATTCAGCGTCCATGCGTGGTTGTCGGTGGTGAACTGACAATCGACATGCTGGAATTACAATATGACTACACAACGAAGCTCTATGAAGCACCAATTCAGCTGAAGTCAAACTGCGGGTTGCTCCTAATCGACGACTTTGGTCGTCAAAGAATTGACCACAAGTCACTACTCAATCGCTGGATTGTCCCTCTGGAAAAACGCGTCGATTATTTGACCATGCACACCGGCAAGAAGCTGGAAATTCCATTCGAGCAGTTGATTGTATTTTCAACCAACTTGAACCCGTCTGATCTAGTTGACGAAGCCTTCTTAAGACGTATCCCATACAAGATCCACATCACCAATCCAACGGAAGACGAATTCAAATGGATCTTCCTACAGTACTGCCAGAAAACAGGCGTGCCCTACAATGAAGAAGCCGTCAATTACTTAATTGAAACGCAATACAGGAGCGGCAAGCGCCAGATGCGCTGCTGCCACCCGCGTGACGTCATCGACCAAGTAATCAACCTCACCTCCTTCTTGCAAGCACCACCAAGACTCTCCCGCGAATACCTAGACCACGCCTGTGCCGTCTACTTCGCGGCGATGGGTAAGTGACAAAATCGCTAAAGCGATTTTGTCATCTCGAGCGAGCATCGAGACGACCCTGTGGGTCGTCGAATGTGAGTGGAGAGATCTTCCGTAACGATCCGAAGGTCAACTGGTAAAACTGGAACCTGGTTCGCCCACGGAAGATCTCTCCACTCCTTCGCTAAAGCTCAGTCGGTCGAGATGACAAAAAGGAAAGCACAACATCCGCCGCCAGCGCGCCCGCTCGCAGCACGCGCGGTTTGTTACCACTAACATCGACAATCGTCGACTCAGTACCCGCCGGACTCTCATCACAATCCGGCAGCAAATAATCTACTTTATCCGCCAGCGAAGCAACCACTTCACCCATCAACTTCGGTGTAGGCGCCCCGGACAAATTGGCACTAGTACTCGCCACCACCCCATCCGGCAACAATGCCAACAGCGCTCTCAACGCGTTATGCGCCGGAACCCGCACACCAACTGTAGTCCCACCACTGAGAATTTCCTTGGGTACTTTCGATGATGCTCTAGCAACAATGGTTAGAGCCCCCGGCCAAAACCTTTCACCAAGTTTGGTCACAACATCTCTGTTTCCCTCTATAAAGGGAAAAATCGACTCGGTATTACTAGCCAAAATTATCAGTGGCTTAGATCTATCGCGTCCCTTGAGCTCGTAAATTCTCTCTACTGCCGGCAAGCGGTCCAAGCGGCAGACAACACCGTAGGTCGTATCAGTGGGCACCACAATTACACCGTTGTCGCGCGATAGGCACTCAACAGCCATAGCTTCTTCAATTTCGTACTTTGATGGACTCATTCACAGCCTCTAAGACCAGACTCCCGCCAGTTCGTGTGGCTATTTTAACGCAGCTTGGCAGCCGGTTGGACAACCCAACTTGTGCCTCTTTGCTTAACCCTCTATCAAAAACCAGCCAAACGATTTTCTCCTGTTCGAGGTAGCGACCAAATTGTTGGTTGCACAGAAGGGCATCCACAATTTTTCCGGGACTAGATCCTTTCACAGCCAAGATAATAGTCGTAAATTGGTCACTGCCTGGCAAAGAAGCCTGGACAAGAACATTACTGTCAATTTGCACGACCATAGTCTTCATCTGCGCGCTAAAAACCTGTTGAAACTCCTCTTTTTCCTCCACCCTCCAATCCAAGTTATCTTCTGAGACAAGAGCGCCATGATAAAGCAAAAACTTTCTCAGGACAGGCGAACTTACGTTGCCCAAAACGACCGCCCGGCGGTCTTGTCCTAGTATCGCTACCGAGTTTCTAAAAAAAGCTATTAGCGAACAAGGCGGTGTAGGACGCCAAACAAGCAAACAAATAGCAATTAGAAGAACACCTGCCGACACCACCCTCCAGCGCTCTAACTTGAGAGAAAACAGAAGCAAAACAAAGGACACATAGTAGAACACTAGACAGGCTATATGCGGCGCACCAAGAACAAGTTTTGCTCGTTCAAACGATGCCATAAATTTCACACAGGAAACAATTGCCGCCAACGGATACCAGGTAACTTTATCAATCAACCAGATCAAGTGTTGAAACCAACCTAAATATTGATCGATTATGACTAACAATGAACAAGCGAATCCGGATAATGTCACCAAATGCACAAACGGGGCAACCAACAAATTAGCCGGCAAAAAGAAAAGTCCCAAACACCAAAAGTAATAGAGTTGAATGGGCAGCACTCCCATCTGGGCAACAACAACAACAGAAACCATTTCAACGATGCCAAAACAAGGTCCTGCCTTCCCCAAGAGTTTCTGGAGCGGCTCAACACCCAAGACAATGGCAGCTGTTGCCACATAGGACAATTGAAAGCCGGCATCCTTAATGCACTTCGGGTCAATCAGAATTGCCGCCAGCAATGCCACCGCCAGGGCCATTGAAATTGGACCTTGTCTGTTCATGGTGCGATAGAGAAGCAAGACACAAAGCATGAATGCCGAGCGCAAGACTGACGGCGAAGGACCAGCCATTACCACAAAGGCCAGCATGGACATAAGGCAGGCGGCATTGCGCAACCAAATGTTTTTTAGTATCAAACCAACCAGAAACAATGTGCAACCGGAGACAATAGTCAAATTGAATCCTGAGGCAGCCAAAACATGCGAGAGTCCCACGTCACGAAATTGTTTTACCAAACTATCGGGCAAATTAACGGCACGATCGCCTATGACCATAGACGTCAAAAGCGCTCCCTCAGTATCACCCAAGAGGCGGCAATGAGTATCAAGCAAATGTTTACGCGATGCCACGACAGCCTGCTTGGCCGAATACAGCCAATCATGTTCACTGCGTTTGACAATGCGTAGATCAGCCAACTTGGTAAGCCTTGCACTTCGGCTAGCACACCGCTGGCGGAGGTATTCCGCTTGATTAAACTCCCATACTTGATGTTTACTTGCTTGTTTATCCAGAAGCACTTTTGCTTCAACCCAATCGCCAACGGACAGATCAAGTAAGCCTGCAAATCTAATAATGCATCGGCCGGATGCTTGTCGCTCTTGTGGATAGAGAAGCTGATGCAATTTCACAATAAGCTCAGTGTGCCCACGCGCATCCAACCGTGCCGGCTCATCGACCAGCGCATTGAGAATGACAAGCCGCCCCAATTTCCAATTGCCTAAATCATTGGCATCTGGTTTGGTGTCGCGATAATCTGCATAGAACCAAAACAAAACTGGAATCGCCCCCAATAGAACAACGAACCTCCAATTGCGGGTAATGCCGCCTGC
>SBAT01000147.1 GCA_005240105.1 Chloroflexota bacterium | reverse complement strand
CGATCTTGTAGGGGTTCTGGAAACGAAAGAGCACGTTGTCAACCCAGATCATGAATGCATCTTGGCTGGCTACGAAGTCAGCGTCACGCGAGGTTGGCGTTTTGACTCTATAAATCTGGGTTGCGTCAGAAATACCATGACCGTAGGTACGAATCGCAGCAACCGGAGCTGTTTGGCTTCCGGCGGCAACATCGGTTGTGCTGATGGTCAGTCTCTCCTTTTTCTCGCCGTCCATCCAGGAGATTTTTGAAGTACGTTCGCCAATGTCCACTTCAGGCTTGGCGGGTTGTGAGCAGGCGGTGAGCAAGCAGGTTGTGACTGCTACAAAAAACATTGTCAGCGATGAAATGATGTTCTTTCTCATTGTGATTTTCCTTCTTGTGTGTGATTTTGTCATTCCGAGCGCAGTCGCGAAGCGACGCAGCGAGGAATCTGCCGTAACGATCCGATTGTTCTCGTTGATCAACAAGAACTTGCGTTTCGGTGCGGCAGATTCTTCGGCTGGCGCCTCAGAATGACAAAGGTTATTTAGTCAGTAATTACGGGCACCGGAGGGGCTGGTCCCTTCTCGAGCCTGTAGATGATTTGTAGTCGTGCGTAATACGCGCTATACCAGTTGGACGCTTTCTGAAGATGATGCAGAGCTATCGCATGATTGTTCTGCTCATTGGCTTTCTTCGCGAGTTCTATTTGGTTCATAGCGCTTTGCTGATCTATCTTGAACGCTTCGCGCATTGCCCATAGCCAAGTGAGTTTGGTTTCGTTGCGCAGGATCAGTTCTTCGCATTGTTTTTGTGCGTCAAGGGTCGCCTCAAGCGTGGCTTCGTAAATTTCTACCGGGTCATTGATGTAGGATTTACT
Organism: Chloroflexota bacterium; assembly: GCA_005240105.1. Taxonomy (GTDB): domain Bacteria; phylum Cyanobacteriota; class Vampirovibrionia; order Obscuribacterales; family Obscuribacteraceae; genus SBAT01. Next base: position 2,607 of record SBAT01000147.1, on the reverse strand, counting down.
TAGCCAACTGAAGGCGATGATCAGCAAACATAGTCCGAGGACCATGCCAATAATCATTGCTGGATCCCCACAAATGCTTTGAAGCGTTCAAACAGTTCTTCACAGGCTGCTTTGAACTCTGCTGGGTCGGTCCAAAGTGCCTTTTTGTCTTCTTCTGAAAGTGGTCCGTCATTGTAGTCCCGAGGGTCATATGGGTATTCATCTTGGTCATCGGTTTCCTGTTTGTGTTGGCTCATGATTGTTTCTCTGTTGTGTAGTGCCTAAAGAAAAGAGCCGGCAAATCTTGTCGACTCCTTATCTATGGTCATGTGTTGGTTTTAGTTGCTGGGACGCTCTTCGGGTGATTGGCGGAGCGAGGCTATGAGAGCTTCGCACTCATCAACGTAAGTGTTCATTTCGGTCGAGCCTTGTATCCATGCGAGCTTTTGCAATGGCTGAAGGAATTGCCGCGCGTTTTTTAAATGGCTTAGAGCAATTTCTCTGTAAGTTAATTCACCCTCATTGGGCGGCTCAGTATCGGTTTTGAATTGGTCATATTGCAACCAAAATTTGCCTTCCAACAAATATATCTTTCCGTTCAATAGTTCCATGTTGATTGGCAAAGGCTTGGCAGAATCCTGCAACAGAGTTAGGGCACGCGTTAGCGGCCTGTGCCAAACGCATCCGCTATCTTTGACCCTTTCCAGGATGTAATAGCAGACGCATCGTTGGTATTCAGCCTCCGCCAGCAGGAATCGATTTTCGTTGGTTTTGTCGAGACGTTTTACCTCATTTTCAAAAATCGTCATCACAGTGATTACGGTATCTTTCTGGGGCTTCTTCGACTTCGAGGTAACTACCTTCATGAGTTCTTTGGCCATGGCGAGGCGATTGTTTTCGCCGGGCTTTTCCCACTCCATCAATTGGTTGGGTCGGTTCTGGCTGAATAGATTGATGACATTCAACGAATCCAAGAAATACTCCTGTGTTGAGGACGAAAGCGAGTCAGTTTTGATGTCATGTCGACTCCATCCCAGCAGGCAAAGTGTTTGTGCTTTGTCGGACTGACTTTGGTTTAGTTGGTCGACTCGTCCGTGGAGGATATCGTCTGAGATCTGGAGCATCGTGGTTCCATACTTATCGAAATAAGGGTAGGCGCGGTGTAGGTCAAGAAGTCTTTTGTGCGTTGCTAGCCGTTGTTGTTGCAGCTGCAATCGATCATCGTTGTAAATGGAGCCTTGCTTTCTTGTTAGAAGTATTTCGGCGGCTTGAAGTAAGATGTCTGCCTTCTCGAGGGGTTCTGTGTGATGTGTTGATCCGCGTTGGGACAATATCGCCGCTTCGTTGCGGAGTTCGCTAATGACTTGACGGTCGGCATCCGACAGGCTAGCTTGTTGTTTTTGGTTGGTCATAGTGTGTACCTCAATGAGAGTAATCCTCGCCGGATTACATGTGTGAGTTGCAAACCCTCGCCGGGTGTTGCTCTGTGATTTGGTCCAAGCTAAAGCTTCAAAGTCACAGCAAAGCCAACTCCGTCAGTCATCCCTCGCCGGGATATTTGGCGCTTAGAGTTGCAATTGCTTTGCTGGCTTGGATATTTAGTGCTTAGGCAAAGACCTGTGTTTTATATTTAAAAAGAGAACAGAAGATCAACTTACTATTTAAACGTCGGGGAATTCCAACTTCCTATTAATTAGTAACTTAAATTGAAACGTAATTTCCCCAATGCAGACGCAATCACGCCCTAGCGCGGCTTGCATACGCTGCCGAAAGTGAGCACCAACTAATTGTTGCGATAGTCGCCGAGGAAGCGAACATATTCGCGTAGAGCTGTTTTGCTAATGGTGTTATAGAGTCTTTTGTCGGCAGTGATAACGTAGGTGTCTTGCGTGATTGCCAAAGCGAGATAAAGACAATCATAAACCGACTGGTTTAGATCCAATGCCAGAACTAGCGCTGCGCTCGTGAGTCTATTGGTTGGCGACAGAGAGATTGGTAAAGTGTGGAATTTCATAATGATTTCTTCCGCCTCCATCTTCTTCAGATGTTTCTGGCGGACCTTATTAAGAAGTGCGTTTCCGCACTCAATCAAAAGAAAGTCTGGGGCAAGACGTTTCAATTCTTGTTCGATCAGCGCGGCTGCGAGATCGCTGTCAGGCTCGGGCACAAGGCATTTAACCATCACGCTGGCATCGACTACTATGCTTTTCATCTGCTGTCGCGAGCCTTGCGGATAATTAGAGTGCTGTCCGATTGAGGCCTGCCTTTCAGCTTAGCTCGCATTTTGGCAGCCCATGCCCAAAATTCCGCTTCTGCTTGGGCTTTGGCTTGTTCTTCAAGTTCTGTTTTGGCTTCTCGCTCTAGAAGGTCCAGCAGTTCCAACTGAAGGGAACGCTTATTCTTGCGCGCGCGTGCCTTTAGCGTGGTTACTATTTTGCTTGGTACTTTGCGAATTAAGATGTCTGGCATAGTTGTTACTTCTGTATCGATGCTATCAGTATGATAGCACATGACATTATCCTGGTGCATGGTCTTCTCCTCTTGTGCCGGTTATATAAAGACGGTCAAGAGGCGAAAAAAGTTCAAAGAAAAGCACAGATTTCACATTAAACCTGTGCTTTGAAAGTG
>SBAT01000259.1 GCA_005240105.1 Chloroflexota bacterium | reverse complement strand
TGTTGACCCATTTCACCAATACGAGCATTAATTAGTCTGCTGTTGGCAGCAAGAATGCTCATACCGCGATCATCCATAAATACGTTGGCCGCACTGAAGGCACGGATTACGGATTCCGGGTGATCTACATCACCAACCAGAAGCACTCTATCGCCACCACCTACGGTGAAAGGTTTGACAATAATACGGGGATCAATTTCACGGATTGTTGACTGCAATGCAGAGAAATCACGGCTTACCTTAATATCTATGGCAGCCGAATTGCCTGCGTCATCCCAGACAACCATGGTCGCACCACCAGGTGCTTTACCAAGGAGAACCATTTGGTTTTCAGCTACTACAACAGGTTCAGCAATTGATGGCTCGCTTATTGATGTACGAACAATCTTATTGCGCAACTTGAAAGTACGTGACTGATTGACCTTTAGTTCGATCATGTTGCTTGGCTTGAACTCTTCCAGTTCAACAGCACCGGAAACAACTGGCGGGATTGGCGTAGACAATGTACCGCTGTTGTCGCCCTGAGCAATTATCTGGTCAGGAGCAAGTTGAGCAATCTGCAATTTGTCATTTGCTTCATGCTTGGCGGCAAGAATTTCCGTGGCCGTTTCAGGTTGAGCCGGCTTCGGGCTATCAGCAATTGGCTGAGGCGCAGCTTCCGGAACCGATACGATGGACCCGCCATCGGCAGCTACTTGCGTGCCGCCCACTGGCTCACCCATTGCTAATAGCGTTGGCTTTTCAGTGACTGCAGAAGCGGTGATGTTGTTTTCAGCGACAACCGGCAATGTCGGGTGAATGGTCAGAGCGGCAGCCGGCATTTGCGAAGCGGCATCCTTACCTTTGCCGAAGAAAAGCATCACCTGGCTATCGCCAAGTCCCGATGCCAGTCCGTAAGCCGTGTATAAACCAAGCCCATTATTGGCCACCGACTTGGCGGCTACGGATCGCTTGGTTTGGGCGCTTGCAACTTTCGTTGTTTTGGCAGCCGATTTTGCTACCGGCTTCGATACACCGGCCAACTTCTGCCAGATGGCTGGCGACGCTGGTTCGGATAGCGCCGGCATAACGCTAGCCTGCAAAAGTGCAAGTGAAACACTCAGGGCTAGGCATAACCGTGGCTTATTCATTTTCTTCCTCTCTTCTAGTCGTTCGTCTTGCTTCACTTATATGGATGAAGGGACTAATTGACTCTTTGTGTTGACGCCGAACTTGCGATTAGTAAGACCATTCGTAGTTATTTATATGATCAGCATTTCTTATATGGGATATTTATCGGATAGCTATACAAAATATGCATTAACCATATGTGGGTGACAGTATGAATAAACTTCTGCTCATTGTCAATCTTTCTGGTTATTTTTGCTGAAATCTTGGAACACATGTGGTGGCATGTCTGCAACGCGCCACCACATGAGGTGCCTGGCGAATGACGAAGTGCCACCATATGTAATATCGGTAATGATTTATCAGACCATGACAATCGAATTGGAAACTCGATGCCACCACTGGTAGGGTCAATAGTATTTATCTGACAATTTATCTGCCGGCAATCGCGTTCAACATCTCTTGAACACTGCCTGCCAAGGACAAGCCTAATTTAGGGATGGCGGCCGATTCCCAACATTATATATAGGTAAGGATTCTGGTTGCGCAGAGGCTCTTAACCGCTGACAACTTTCGCTGGCTATACCCTGCCAAGCCCCCTTGGCTGTTCGCTTCTAAGCCTCCCTCCTGCCAAAAGAGCATCGTCACTTGCCTACTCCCGGCGAATTCTGCAAAGAAGAAGCCGTTTTTGGCACCTCCTGACCTCCAAATTGCGCTTCTTTTGTGAACTTTGAGGACATGTCATGGGCTGGCATGGTATATTCTCTTTGATTATTATTTAGAAGGTTCAGCTCAACCTGAACCTGTCAGTCTTCAAGCGAGAAACTGCATGAATATGACCTTAACTGAGAAAGAGATAGAAACTGTGGGTGAGACAAATTCCGGCGCCGAAAAGATTTTGGTCGTCGATGATGAGGCTTCAATCCGCCGCATCCTCGAAACCCGCCTCAAGATGGGCGGCTATAACGTAGCCACGGCAGCCGATGGACAAGAAGCGCTTGAGCAATTCAACGCCTTCCAGCCAGATTTAGTAATTTTGGATGTGATGCTCCCGAAAGTGGACGGCTACGAAGTCTGTCGTGAAATACGCAAGACTTCCGACACACCAATCATCATGCTCACCGCCGTAGCAGATGTTTCCAACCGCATTCAAGGACTGGAAATTGGCGCTGACGACTATGTTGTTAAACCATTTAGCCCCAGCGAACTGGAAGCACGTATTAAGGCAGTGCTTAGACGCACCGTTGAGCGTCAACAAGAAACAGGGCAGACAAAGAGCACCAATGTCATAACCATCGGTAATCTGAAGATCGATCTGAACAAGCGCCAAGTAACAAGAAAGAACGAGCGCATCCGTCTCACCGGCATGGAATTCAGCTTGTTGGAACTATTAGTGACCAATTCCGGCAAGCCTTTCTCACGCAGCGAAATCCTGCAGCAAGTATGGGCTTATCCGCCTGACCACCGCATCGACACCCGTGTCGTTGACGTGCACATCAGCCGCCTACGTTCGAAACTCGAAGAGGATTCGTCGAACCCGGATTTGATTCTGACGGCACGTGGCATAGGCTACATGTTCCAGAAGATAAGCTAGTAAATGGAAACAAGTTCGTAAACAAGAAGGGCTGCCGATGGCAGCCCTTCTTGTTGTTACTTTGGATAGTTGAAATTCAAGTCCCGACTTTCCACGAACCCATGTATTCGACCATCTCTTTGGTCAGCTTGTCGATTTTTACGCCCATGGAAGCAAGCTTCAATGTAGCGATTTCCGTGTCGACGGCTTCCGGCAATACGTGTAGTCCTGGAGTTAGCTTGCCTTTATTCTTGATCAGGTATTCCAGACTCAATGCTTGGTTAGCAAAGCTCATATCCATTACTGAAGCCGGATGTCCTTCGGCACAAGACAGATTGACCAAGCGTCCTTCAGCCAATACATAGATGTTGTTACCGCTTTTGAGGGTGAACTCTTCCATGTAGTGTCTAACTGGTCTATGTGATTTGCAATTCTTCTCTAGAGCTTGCAGATTCAACTCCAAATCGAAGTGTCCCGAGTTGGCCACAATGGCACCATCGCGCATCGTCTCAAAATGTTTCCCATCGATGACATGGCGGTTGCCGGTTACCGTAATGAAGATATCGCCAATTGCCGCTGCTTCATCAATAGGCATCACGCGGAATCCGTCCATAACCGCTTCTACTGCGCGAATTGGATTTACTTCGGTGATGATTACGTTGGCACCAAGTCCACGAGCACGCATTGCCGTGCCTTTGCCGCACCAACCATACCCAAGCACCACTACATTGCGTCCGGCGATCAGTCTATTGGTGGCACGAATGATACCATCCAACGTTGATTGACCTGTTCCATACCGATTATCAAACAAGTGTTTTGTTTGCGCGTTGTTCACTGCGATCGCAGGAAATACCAACGCACCATCACGCTGCATGGATTCCAGGCGAGTGATACCAGTTGTGGTTTCTTCTGTTGAACCAATAATGTCTTTCACTTGATCCGGACGTTCGAGAACAAGCGTGGCAACCAAATCAGAACCATCATCAATGATGAAGTTTGGTTTGTGATCGAGCGCAATTTGCACATGGCGATGATAGGTCGGAATGTCTTCGCCTTTGATGGCGAACACGGACATGCCGTGATTAGCTACCAGGGCTGCAGCAACATCGTCTTGAGTGGACAACGGGTTGGAGGCGATAAGCAAAGCATCGGCGCCGCCGGCCTTGAGCGTAAGCGCCAGATTGGCTGTTTCGGTGGTTACGTGAGCGCACACCGACACTTTCGTGCCCTTGAATGGTTGTTCTTTTGCGAAACGCTCGCGGATAAGGCGCAACACTGGCATGTCGCGCTCAGCCCATTCGATACGCGTCTCACCTTGCTCGGCCAATTTCAAGTCTTTGATCTCAGACATAGCGATTGTCTTATTACTCACTTTAAAACCTCAACTACTGACAATACCAATAGAAATAAGTGCCCATGTTAGCAGAATCCGGAAAACCAGCCAGGCACTTGCTTTCACCTTTGTTTCCAAGAGATTTTACACTCTCGACAATGGCAAAATCCAGCTAGCGGACACTGCCCCACAAATAATAAAGGCATCATCCATAAAGCCGGATGGTGCCTTTATTACAGATGGTCATAGTGAATGAAGTCAACAGGAGAAAAGTTTTTGTCCCCTGACAAACGTTAAATAATGAGCCCTTCCTTAAAACCAGGGATAGCTTCTCCGTTTCCAAGGGTAGGAGTCATATACAGAGGTCCAACCTCCAACCGGGTATCAATCATGGAATCAAGACGGAAGCTAGTATTGGCGGCATTGCTCCTAACCCTTGTGGTTTCGATAGCTCCCGATGCTAGCGCCCGCTTTCTGCATGGATATCTAAAGAAAGACAAGCCTCAAGCCGGCACCGCCGATGGTGCCTATTCACCAACATCATCATTCCCTTCTACATATGAAGGACTCTGGCGCTGCCAAAGCACGGTTATCGATTCTCAAATCAATGTTGTTCCGACAGGACACAAACTCACATCCGTAATTCGCTTTGTGCGCAATCCAAACGGTAGACTTATCGCGCAATGGGTCCAGCCCGGCTGGAACGAAACTCAAACATCCGTTCAGAAGTTCAGCGAAAGCGAAGCCAAACTCGAACGCACCAATATATACTCGGGCGACGGCAATTCAAATTGGGCCGCCCGGTCGCAAGACGTCTTCACCCAAATCGATGACGCCACCATGGTGGCACAAAGCGAAGTCGATCAATATATGGATGGTCTATATATCGGCCGCTACCGCACCGAATCTATTTTGTCGCGCATAACTCAGCCCGAGGATTTGTCATCCACGAGCAAGGCTATGGCCAACAACTAGGCCGTTATCAGACGGCAGCCCCTTAAGACACGACCGCCTTACCTTTTTCCTTGCTGCGAAATTGCGCAAACGCTTCACGTCCGGCATATACAGCTGCATCACCAAGCATTTTTTCTATGCGCAGCAGTTGGTTGTATTTAGCCGTACGCTCAGAACGGCAGGGGGCGCCGGTTTTAATCTGTCCGCAGCCGGTGGCAACAGCCAAATCGGCAATGGTGGCATCTTCAGTTTCACCGGAGCGGTGACTCATAACTGATGCGTATCCATGACGGTAACCCATGTTGACGGCATCCATGGTTTCAGTCAGCGTGCCTATCTGGTTGGGCTTGATCAGAATAGCGTTAGCGACACCAAGTTCGATACCACGCTTAAGGCGCTTGGTATTGGTGACGAATAGGTCGTCACCAACCAATTGAATGCGCTTGCCCAGGCGGTCCGTCATCATCTTCCAAGCATCCCAGTCTTCTTCAGCGACACCATCCTCGATACTTACGATTGGATATGTATCGACTAGTTTGGAGTAATACTCAACCATTTCTTCCTTGGAAAGCGTCCGATTTTCCTTGGCTAAAACGTACTTGCCACCACGAAAGAACTCACTGGAGGCCGGATCGAGGGCCAAAGATATATCCACTCCCGGCTTGAAGCCAGCTTTTTGTATGGCTTCGATAATCAGTTCGAGAGCATCCTCGTTAGTTTTTAGTGTTGGTGCAAAACCACCTTCATCGCCCACTCCGACCGACAAACCACGCTCATGCAAGACTTTCTTCAAGCAATGATAGGTCTCAGCTCCCCAGCGTAAAGCATCCCTGAAGGTTGGTGCACCAAGTGGTGCAATCATGAACTCCTGGAAGTCGACACCATCTTCAGCGTGCTTGCCACCATTCACTATATTCATCAATGGTACCGGCAAGATACTTGCACTAGTGCCACCAACATAACGAAAAAGCGGCAGCCCCACTGAGTTAGCGGCAGCCTTTGCCACCGCTAAGCTTACACCGAGCATTGCGTTAGCCCCTAAATTTGATTTGTTGTCCGTGCCATCAAGTCTGATAATTTCAGTATCCACGCCCTTTTGGTCGAGTGCGTTGATACCAAATAGATGTTCGGCAATTTTTTCATTGACGTTTGTAACAGCGTTTTGGACGCCCTTACCTGAGTAGCGCTTCTTGTCGTCATCACGTAATTCAGCCGCTTCAAAGGTTCCCGTTGAAGCCCCGGACGGCACAGCTGCTGACGCTCGCGCACCATCCTCGAGCACCACTTCCACTTCGACTGTTGGATTGCCTCTGGAATCCAAAATTTCTATAGCGGATATCTCTTCAATATGTGCCATCTGAACTCTTCTCCTTATGTACAAACGAGTTGCTTTAAAAAATTGTTCGCATTAACTCCAGTTTAGGTATAATCCTTCCTGTTAGGTAGCTGATGTTGATGCTCTCACATACAAGCCGCAGCGGCCCGACAGTTAAGCAAAATTAGTACCGCCAGACCGTCCGCAGCGTTATCGCCTAGAAATGACCAGTTCCAAAATGAGCCAATCGCAAGGAAGCAGCTTCCAGGCCATTCAGGAATATTTCCAGCGTCAATCATGCCGATATTGTTATCATCCGTTTGCAGCTGACGGCGTTCAGCTCTTGCGAGAAGAACCAGGCATCATGGTAGTGCGCGTCAGCTGCCTGGAGTGCCAGCGCCCGCTGGGAGTAGCTATTGTCGGTACCAATAGCAAGAAAAACCAGGCTAAGAAAACAATTCAATCCGAGTGGACTAAAAAAGACGCTCAAAAGTTCGAAAAAATGCCGGCCATCACCTACGACGATGTCTTGGAGGCTCACCAATTCTTCGACTCCCTGGGCTCCGATTGGACCCGCCACCTCGCCAGGTAAGCTCCACTTAGTCAGATAACTAACTCCTGTTGCTACAATAGCAAGAAGCGAGGCAAGAGCTGCGATGAGCAGGTCGCAGTGGAGCGCACATGGAGTGCGAGAAGCCAGTGAAGGCGCTGGCTCTGCAGCGCCGGAGCGTTAATGCTAAACAAAGAGATACACCTATTCAATGCCCCAGCCAAGTCCAAAGCGACTCTGGCTGTCAGTTTTGCCTTTCCCAACACCTACGAGATAGGCATGTCCAGCCTGGGCTATCAGCTCGTCTGGTGGCTTCTTGAGCAGGATCCAGACACAGCCGTATCGCGAGTGTTCACCGACTGCCAGGAAGACGGCTGGCTCAACGCAGACCTTGCCGGTTTCACGCTTTCCTGGGAATTAGACTACATCAACGTTTTAAGCATCCTAAAAGAGATGTCCGTCGCGCCATTGTCCCAATCACGAAACAATGGAGATCCTATTGTCTTTGGTGGCGGACCAGTACTGACAGCAAATCCTGAACCATATGCTGAAATCTTTGACGTCATTCTTTTAGGAGATGCGGAAGTAACCATTCCTGCCTTTTTGAATGCCTGCAAAGAAACTAGGCATATGCAGGACAGATTGCAGAGACTGGAAGCAATCGCTCAAACTCCCGGTCTTTACGTGCCGCAATTCTACGCCTACAAGGCTGACAAAGCTGGACCATTGCAATCTGTTTTTGCAACAAGTGAATTAGTGCCAAAGGAACTTGTAAAACAAACCTACACGGCACCGGAAGACTACATCGCGCATTCGCTGATGCTTGCACCTGATACCACTTTTGGTGATACATTCCTCATCGAAGTTGTACGCTCATGTCCCCAAGAATGTCGCTTTTGTCTCGCAAGCTATTTGACGCGTCCTTTTCGAGCAGCCAGCGTCGACAACCTAATTGCCACCATAGATAGTGCCCTACCTTACACCAAAAAAATTGGTCTATTAGGTCCGTCCATTACCGAGCATCCTCAATTCGATAGGTTGGCCGGCGAGCTAATGAAACGTCCTGAGATCCAAATCTCCGTACCATCCGTAAGAGCAGACAGTTTAAATCCGCTTATCGTGGAGATGATCAAGAAGCTTAACCAAAAATCGGTAACCATTGCCATCGAATCAGGATCAGAGCGCCTCCGGGCGATCATGAAGAAAAACCTGACCGAAGAAGAAATTCTACAGGCGGTAAATCTACTTCATGCAGGCGGCATTAAAAACATCAAGTTTTATAGCATTGTCGGTCTGCCCGGTGAGGAACAAAAAGACCTTGAGGAAACAGTGCGCTTGATGACGCAATTAAAGAAAGCGTACAAGCAAATGCATTTCGTTCTAGGGGTAAGTTCATTTGTGCCAAAAGCCCAGACGCCTTTCCAGTGGTCTGGACGTGACCGCAAGTCCGGTGACAAGGCAGAATTTCTGCGCAAGTCCTTAAGCCGGATAGGCATTGAGGTGCGCCCTGAAAGCCACAACTGGTCCGACATCCAAGCCGTGCTTGCTCGCGGTGACCGGCGGCTTACACCAATCATGCTTTCAGTGGCTGACAACGGTGGAAAACTAGGCGCCTGGCGCAAAGCCTTCCGGCAAGCGCCTGATGGCTGCCCCGATCAAGACTTTTATGCTTTCCGCAATATACCCCATGACGAAACCTTACCCTGGTCACATATAACCCAGGCAGCTAAGGGACAAATGCTCTTAAAACACAACCTTGACGCGTTACAAAGAAGTTAAACTGAAGACGGATAAACTGACTTGCCAGCAGCCTTTCAAAGAGAATGAGAAAATGCCGCATATACCTCATCTTGAAGCCCTTATCGATCCCATTGCTAACGATCTAACTTCCGGAGCCGCCGAAATCGCCCTGAGGGCAATAACGGTATTCCAGACGGTGCTCACAGAGAGCCGCAATTTACCGCCTGCAGAGATAAAGGAAAACATGCAAGCTGCCGCCAAGGCGATAGTTAATGCCCAACCGGCAATGGCTCCGCTTTTCCATCTGGGCAATCAAGTTCTCCTGGCAATAGACAAAGCCAATTCCGCCGAAGAAATCCAAGAAGCATCAGATAGAGCATTGTCGGAATTTGATGCGCGGCTTTGCAAGAGCGCAGACATGATTGCCGATCATGTCTACAAGCTAATCCCGCCGGGCGAGCTCGTCTTTGCTTATTCATTTAGCACAACAGTTGTTAGTAGTCTTTTGCATGCCCGATCCAAAGGCAAGTTTTTTCGAGCCGTGTGCACCGAATCACGTCCGAGCATGGAAGGGCGGAAGTTAGCCACAATGCTTGCCGACGGCGGTCTGGAAGTATTGCATACATTTGATTCCGCCATGGGACTGATACTGCCTAGCTGCCGCGTAGCTTTCATGGGCGCAGACAGTGTTGGGCAGCCTGGTATAGTCAATAAAGTTGGTTCGTGGATACTTTCATTAGCCTGCAGAGAATTAAACATCCCACTTTATGTTCTATGCGGCACTGAAAAATTTGTCCTCGGTGAACAAGTTTTTGAATTCGAACGCCACGAACGCGCCGGCGGAGAAGTCTGGGTAGATAGCCCAAAAGGCGTGCGTGTTCTTAACCGACAATTCGAACTAATTCCCTTTTCACAGGTTGCCGGCGTTGTCACCGAGTTCGGCATCTTGGGACAAGCAGACATAGACAAACATATCGGTACAATGGAAGTACACGACGCACTGAAATTGGAGACCTCTGCTTTTTGAAGGCTAGCAAAACCATGAGCCTGAAAACTAGATTGCTGCCAGTTTTCCTTTTGGCTTTCTTGTCTCAGCCAAGCGCAGAAGCACGCCTTGGAGAAGACTTCGGCGCCTTCTTGCAACGATTCACCAAGACAACCAAATCCTTAAAACCGCTGGCCCAATTACCTGGTGTCAGTACGCAGCATTTTACCTTTGAGGTAAACGTGCCGGTAGAACAAAAGAAAGCATCGCCAGGCTTTGCCGCCGGCGTTACGGTCACGGTCACTGAAGGGAAAATTGTTGGTCAAAGCCTGGCGGTCAAACCAGGAAATAATATGACCGTTGGTCAAAAACTGGCCGGCATTCATGGCTTTACTTTTGCCTATGAAGCGATTGGCAAAGCCATTCCACCAACACGAGACAAAGCTGAAGTTGAATTCAAGGCTTTCTGCGATGCCGTCGATCGTGCCTGCATGGGCGATCAGCAATACTTGCGCTATCCAGGATTCAAGGCAGTGGTTGCTATACGTACCGATGCCACAAGCGGCAACATCTTAATTGCCGCAACTCCGGATACTCCTGCCCCAACTCCACCAACCACGCGCTAGGGGTAAAGTCCTCTTAAAGCACGAGCCTCAACAATACGGTTGAGGGCCAGACGCATTGCCGCCACGCGCAGGGAATATGGTCCCTTTTTTGCTTCAGCAAATATTCTGTCCATTGCCCTATCCAGCAATTGATCCAATCGATGGTAAATTTCATCCTCTGACCAGAGCAGACGAATTAAGCCCTGCACCCACTCAAAATAGCCAACCGTAACACCTGATGCATTAGCAATAATATCGGGCATTACTATAATGCCTCTTTCGGCAAGAATAGCATCAGCCTCCGGTGTCGTTGGTGCGTTAGCGCCTTCGACAACTATACGACAATCAATTTTGCGAGCATTGGCGAGAGTGATTTGATTGGCAACAGCACAAGGGGCAAGTATGTCCGTTTTGATAAGCAAAAGATCTTGGTTGCTCACCGCTTCAGCTTCCTTATAGCCTGATGCCTCGCCATAATTATGCAAATGTTTTTCCAAATCCGGCACATTCAAACCTTTAGGGTTGTATATGCCACCATGGGCATCCGAGACAGCCACAACGGTAAACCCGGCATCATACAAGCTGCTAGCTACAACAGAGCCTACCTGTCCCATTCCTTGAATAACCACTTTCGGAGAATCTGAGGACAACTCAAATTCCTTTGCCGCCCGCTTGGCACAATATGCCACGCCATAACCAACAGATTTCAAAAGCCCCAATGAACCGCCAATTGATTTTGGTTTGCCGGTCACAACAGATGGAATAGTAAATCCGTGATTGACACTATAGGTATCCATTATCCAGGCCATCGTTTGCTCATTAGTATTGAGATCAGGTCCGGGAATGTCCTCCGATGGGCCAATTAATTGCAAAATTTCCGAGGTGTATCGCCTTGTCACACGTTCCAACTCGGCACGACTTAAAAGACGTGGGTCAACTCTCACTCCACCATGTGCGCCACCAAACGGCAGACTCATCAGTGCACACTTCCAGGTCATAAGCATAGCCATGGCTGCTACTTCACCCAATGACACTTGAGAATGATAACGAATTCCCCCTTTGCCCGGACCTAAGGAGAGATCGTAGTGCACCCGATAGCCATTGAGCACGCGAACCGTGCCATCATCCATCCGTGTGGGGACAGTTACGCAAAGAGCCCTCTTTGGCTGCCGCAATGGAGCCAACTGACTCTCGTCCAACTTCAGCGAATGGGCCGCTTGATCGAGCCTTTGCAAGGACATCATGTAATCATCGTTCTCCCACTCGTTGGGTAGGAATTCCGAGCCAACCTTCGCGTCTGCCATAAATCCCTAACCGCCTAATTTCGTAAATACTAATTGCCTGCCGGACTCAACTTTGCTTCGAGCATGATTGATAAGCGCATCCGCATTTTCTCTGACAGACTTGCAAAAGGTCTTATCCTCTATGCCCGGTAAATTAATCAGCACATTCATATAGGCTCCCTCAGCAGCAGCTTGCGCCGCCACGAGAGCAACCCCGGCATCAGATATTGAATTGGGATTGCCTCTATCGGCAACCGCAAAAGCAAGATCCAATGCCTCAATACTTTTCTCCATTACAGAGTATGGAACAAGAGTGGCTTTTTTGTTGGCGGAATCAATAGCCTTTTCGCGAATAACCTTCTGTTCGTCGCTTGCCTTAGGCATGCGCCGGGCAGTCATGCAGGCATTAAAAGCAACTGTATCTTCATCGACAAGATTCATCAAACGATGTTTGAGACTTTGCGCAGCAACGGCTATCTCATTCATAGCCTTTTGTTCCGCCTCAAAACCTTTTTTAGCAAACGTCAGATTTGCCACCATCGAAGTTAGTCCGGCGGATAACGTTGCCATCGCCGCAGCCACGCTGCCTCCACCAGGAGCAGGCGTGTCCAAAGAAACTGCATCAGCAAAATCCGTAAGCGAAAGATTTTTCAAGAGTTTGCTCTTTGGCTCAACCCTGTACTCAATAATTTTTTCTTGCGGCACGAACTTGGTGATATCCGAAAGTCCCAATGACTTAACAGCAGTGGCAACAAGCACAGACTCAGGGACTCCACTACAAAGTCCTTGTTTCTCCAGGTAATGCCTGCCTGCTTCAAGAATTGGGTTAAGCGGTGTCAGTCCAACAATTTCAGAACCCGTGACGCGCACTCCCAGCAAGTCAGCCACTCTGACGACCTCATCAAAGACTTGGTGTAGGCTCGTCACTCGATAGTCAATTAAGTTAATAGACACCTGAGCCTGTTCGTATTCGTCTATATACCAGCCGACAGCTTTCACGCAAGCTAAGGCTCCAGGCACCATAACATTTGTGCCGTCCGCATTTTTGACAATATTGCCTTGCGCATCTCTTTTAGCACGTCCAGCTTCTCGAATGGAAAAGGCAATTTCATTGGCTAACTTAACCGAGCGCGTATTCAAATTGACATTGTAGGCAATCAAAAACTGTCTGGCACCAATTACAGTGGCTCCGGAAACAGCATTGAAATTAGCCGGACCATAATCAGGTTTGAATCCGGCAGTCATGCGCTCCGACAATCCCTCATATTCGCCTCGGCGGACATCAGCCAGGTTCTGACGCTCGGCAGCCTTAGCCGCTTCGGCATAAAGGTAAACAGGAATTCCTAGATCTTTTCCTACCCGCACTCCCAACTGATTAGCCAGCTGAACACAATCTTCCATAGTTACTCCGCTAACCGGAATAAAGGGACAGACATCAGTTGCCCCAATTCGTGGGTGTGCTCCTTGATGCTGCCGCATATCAATAAGTGTTTGGGCTTTGGCAATGCCCTGATATGCGGCTTCCAACACAGACTCAGGCTCACCAACAAAAGTCATTACAGTGCGATTAGTAGATTGACCGGGATCAACATCCAACAGCCTGACACCATCAACACCTTGAATTGCTTCTGCAATTGCGTCTAATACTTTTTGGTTCCTGCCTTCGCTAAAGTTAGGAACACATTCCACCAGCTTCATATTATTTCCTTACGCGGCGCTCTTCCGTACATCCACCAGAGAGTAGCTAATACCATCACAATAGAAGCGGCAGCCCAACCAAATGCCCATATTTGCGCTGGAATCATTGTCAGCTTTTGCATAGATGTGGCATCCGACCAACTGCCGAAAGCAGTAAGACCAAATGATGTAGTCAGAAGTGTAAAGGCCGATGTCACTGAATTAAGTGCTGTCTGCACTGCCAGAAAGAAAAAGAGGAAGTGTGCCGTCCGCCCTCTTAAATTTAGAGCACACCAGACAAGTCCACCGGCCATGGCCAATCCCCAGACAATGCTGCCTACACCTTCTAGAATTCTGCCTTCGGAAAATATGGTGCCGACCATAAACGAAAGACTGGTCAAACCAATCAAACATCCCAGCATAAAAAGCATAAAGCGTGACATTCTCTCGCTTCGCCCAAACAGTAAGAACAGGCAACCAAAAATTGCCGTACCCAAATAACCGGCTTGCATATAAATAAACGGTATCCCGCCACGGCAAAAGGTCAGACCACCATGTCCTTGGTTATCGTCGACAATCGTCAAGCCGCTAACCTCTCCACCTGTAGCTAAACAAGCAATAGCATGGCTAAGCTCGTGGATGGTTGTCACAAAAACACTTATCGGTCCCAGTATCCAATTAATGACCGGTACATTCCACAAGACGAGGCTCAGCAAAGTCGCCAATACTAAAAGCCAGATCGATGCCGAACCACCGCCTGCATCCGTAAAACCCACTTGAGATTTAAGTCTCACTAAAGCCAACTCCAGCTACACTTCTAATGTATCCATTTTAGGATAGCTGAGAGCATTTAGAAACCATGACTCCTTCTGCCGACAGAAAATCTCACGACTCGGTGCAAAGCGAGTATTTTAACGAACGCGTAAATTTCTTTTGCCAACCCATTCCGGCAGATGTTCAGGAGCGCACAAAAAAAATCGTAGCCACGGCCAATTTAGACAAGGACTCCTGGGTTCTTGACGTCGGATGCGGCATAGGCGCGCTGTTTGGCCATTTTCTAGAAGCCGGCGTTTTAGAGGAAAACATAACCGGCTGCGACTTAAGCCGTGAAATGCTGAAATTCGCCAAGGAGCGTTTCCCACATGCCAAGTACTTCCAGGGTGACATTATTGACTTCCCCGCCAACTTACCGCACTTCGATGCCATCTTTTTCAATGCCTGCTTCGGCAATATCTATGACCAAAAGGCAGCCCTGCAAAAGGCAATTGCTTTACTAAAACCAAAAGGCGTTATCGTGATTAGCCACCCTTTGGGCGCCAATTTTGTCAAAGGACTGCACGAAAACGAACCACATATCGTGCCCTATCTTTTACCCAGCAAGGAAACCTTGACAATAGATAGTACAGAAATAGGCGTCCGACTGAAGACATTTGTGGACGAGGAGCTTTGTTATATAGCTTGCCTGCAAAGAGGCTAATAAAATTCGGAGAGGGAGAGATTCGAACTCTCGGTACAGCTTTTGACCGTACAACTTCTTAGCAGGAAGCCGCTTTCGACCACTCAGCCACCTCTCCAGAGGGACTTAGAATATATCATATCCTTCTCGGGCTACTATTGCATCGCTAGGTAAATTAGCCGCTTGCTAACCCCGATGTCTCCACCCAGCAGGGATATCTTTTTCCGGAAATTCTTGTACGTACAATGTACTAACAAGAAAAAGCAGAAAAAGATAATGCCGCCCGCCCTACAAAATCCCGAGAACTACGAGACAGACCCAGTAATAGGCAATTGGAGCAGCGACAATTAAGCTATCGCCACGATCTAACATGCCGCCATGACCAGGGATAAGTGAGCTTGAGTCCTTAAATCCGGCATCTCGCTTCAATAACGATTCACAAAGATCACCTAGCTGGGCAGCCACAGAAAGTACGAAACCCATAAACGGTGCCTGCCAGTAACGGAATTGGAATGGGTGGTTGGGAAACAAATAATTGTCGGCAACGTAACAAACAAGACAAGAAAAGAATATTGAGGCAACCAGTCCGCCGATTGCTCCTTCTACAGTTTTCTTGGGACTGACTTGAGGATACAAAAGAGTCTTGCCAAATCGTTTGCCAATTACATAAGCAAATACATCAGTCGCCCAGACAATAAAGAGCGTTGCCCATACGTAGGCAAGTCCTGGCTGTTGCAACGGATTTAGAGGCAACTCGGTCATGTTCGGTGGTATCAGTGTTCTCAACATCACCAAGTGACTGGGCATCCAACCGACATAAATGAATCCTAAGACGGTAGTGGCAATATCGGCAATTGTTGCCGGTGGATTTTCATGGCGGAACAACAATCTAAAAAATGATGTGCATACGCCAATCGTCAAAAGAGCAGGCAAGTGTTCAATGGTAAAGTCCCACGACAAATTAAGCCCTGGAATTGCCGGTATTGCCGCTAGAACGAAGAAAGCAACAATCATGCTGCGAATAATTCGCGGCGACGGATTCATTCCCTTCGCTCGCGTCATAGAAATATATTCTTCACCAGCTAAAAGCGAGACAGCACAAAGAGCTATCGCCAGAAAAACTCCGCCGGCCATAATGCTGCTGACGGCTACCAGAAACATCAACCAGCCCCATAAGACCCTCATGTCTTAACAC
>SBAT01000118.1 GCA_005240105.1 Chloroflexota bacterium | reverse complement strand
AGATTACCTTGACGGTCAAAGGCAATCCCGGATGGTGCCGAAAAGCCTGTGGCAATGACGCGCAAAGTGGAATTGGCGATAGTCGGCACAGGACTCGGTGTTGCCACAGGAGCTGGTGTCGCTACCGGTGCCTGTTCTGTTCGTGCGGGTTCTACAGGCATTTGCGCTGTTGGTTGAGTCTGCATGTTATTGGCAGGCATGCTATTTATCGGCTGGCTGTTGTAGCTGGGAGTCTGGTAGCCGAATGCTGCTGTTTGTGGTGCGCTGTCGGAATCAATTCTGTTGCCGGACATGGTGGAGACGACAGTTGATTGGTTGGACTGCGGATATGTTGGGCTGTCCTCAAAACCTGACTGTCCTTTTAATTGCGCACCGCCTGAAAGCTGGCCGTTGATTTGGACGATACGAGCTTGGCACTCGTTGAAATGCGGGTTGTTAGGTGCAATATTAGAGAAATGGTCTTTGGCTTCTTGAAGCTTGCCTGTTTCCTGCAGGATGAGAGCCAGTTGGTAGTGCGCATCGGCATCGGTTGGTTTGACGCGCAAGACATGTTCAAAGCGAGGAATTGCCTCTTTGTACCTTTTCTGAGCCTGGTAGATGACTGCCAGATTGTAGTGAGCATCAGCTAAATCCGGATCGAGGTCGGTGGCACGACGGAAGAAGATGATTGCCGACTCGGGGCTTCCTTGCTTGTAGGCAGTCAGACCAAGGTTGTAGAGGCTGACAGCGTGTGCGCCAGGTTTTTCTTCGGCTGCTTGAACGGCAGTGAACGACAGGGAACAAAAGGCTATGAGCGCCAGTCCGATAATTCGTAGGGCTAGTGGGGTAGAAAGGGGCATGGGCGCTATCTCCTGACATGTTTTACGTCTATTTAACGACGAGGCTCTTGTATTACGTATTAGTTGCATTAGGATGTGGGTATATAACATTGTGTTAATTGAAATATTGTCTCTGTTGGCAACCGGGAATTCTGGAAAGGACCTTTAATATGCGTACGCTAGGTCATGTAATAACTTCAGCAGGTGTGAGTCTTGCTACTTATGCTCGTTATCGTTCTCCGGGTGCTGCTCTAGCAAGCCTTCTGGCTGGTACGTTGATAGACCTCGATCATATCTTTGATTATGTCAAAGCGCACGGCTGGAAGTTTAGTTGGTTTCATTTCAACGAGGCTTGCCATGAGAAATACAGCGGAAAACTGTACTTGCCCTTGCACTCCTACGAGCTCTTGGCTTTGTTCTTCTTCTTCCTCAGAGGTCCAGCCCTACAGCCTTACCGCGTAGGTGTCACACTATCAATTCTGACGCATCTATTGCTGGATCAGCACTGTAATCCAGGTAGATCTCGATTAACTTATTTTCTAGGAAACCGCATCCACAAAGGGTTTGACGCTAATCGACTGCTTTCGACAAGGGTCTATCACGGTACAACCACCGTGCAAACGAAGAGCCTAGTCAAGAGTTTGTAAAAGCCGGCCAATGAACATTAGAGTTCCGTTGATAGCGCTGTCGGTCTTCCTGCTAATTGCCTGTGCGTTAGTGTATTTCGTGTACGGTCCAAGTGAATTCCCGGCCCTTATAAGTGCTGCGGTTCCCTGCACCATTATGGTCGTCGCTATATTTGGGGTATTTAGGGGTGGCGCCTTGGTTCTCCGATCGTTGAATAAGTCAGATTCGTCTGGCAAACGTCGCCTTGGGCGAAGTGAGATCATAGGTCTTCATGCCTGGCTATTGATCGTCTTTGTCTACGCCGCCAGTTGTTTCCAAGCGACGTTGCGAGGTTATACCGGAGCCTATCCGCCAACGATAGGTTTACCTATTGTTTTGCCTCCGGTATTGATACTACTTACGGTTCTATTTTTCGTTTACCTGCCACCTTCATTCAGATGGTTGCCCTTTATTGGTTCATTGATTTTGCCTTACGGTCCACTGGTTACTTTACTGTGGCTTGGCCTTGCGGCTTTGAATATATGGCTGCCTGCGCGAGTGTACGATTTTCTTGGTTCGAGCGAAATTGGCTTTGTAGAAGCATTGGCATTAGCAGGAGCAACCATTTGGCAGTGCATTCGTTGTTTGACCGCAACTGCTGATAAGGACAAAATTGCTTCTGTCCAAGCAAACCGTAATGAAGAAAAGTCTATGTCTGATTGACAAGTGTCTCACAATTATGCCACAATAGGCGATATAAGGAGCGCACAATTATGCACTTTGTCACTTCGAGAGACCTGCGCAACAAGACCTCTGAGCTGTGGGATCAATTAGCCAAAGAGAAAGAATTAGTCGTCACTGTCAATGGCAGACCAGTTGCTTTGCTCTCACAAGTTTCTGACGACAATTTGGAGGAGACCTTACGAATACTGAGACGCACGCGTGCTCAACAGGCGCTTTCATCTCTGCGATCTTCTGCAGCTGAGCGTGGATTGGATAAGCTCAGCATGGACGAGATTGATAAGGAGATTAAACTCACGCGGCGGAGCCGTAAACGGTGAGGATTGTTGTCGATACTAATGTGTTGGTGTCGGCCTTTATCACTCCTTTCGGAACCTCAGCACGAATCGTCGATCTATTACTGGCGGGTAAGCTGACTGCCATACTGGATGATCGAATATTCGCTGAGTACCGAGAGGTTCTTTTTCGTCCACGTTTTCTATTCAATCAAGACAAAGTGGAATTTGTCTTAGACTACTTGCACGCGGAGGGTGATTTTATTTCGGCTCGTGCCCTCAACATCGTGATCCCTGACATGGATGATTTAATGTTTGTTGAGGTGGCATCGACTCCGCCACAGTCGGCGATTGTAACTGGTAATCGAAAAGATTTTCCACCACAAGTAATGAAAAAGCTGGCTGTGGTTGTATGTGATCCTGGTGAGCTACTAAAGCTCTTGAAGTAGGGCTGACAATTAACTTATTTTCTAGTAAACCGCATCGTCAAAGGATTTGACAATAGCTTGTTCATTTATTGTCGAATGCTTGGATAATTTATACAGTCCCTCCCTCCAGTTCGAGTTGTTTAGATTTAGAGTTAAGTGTTCTCAATAAGTAAAGTGGCGCCCCTGTCAATTCGCACCAAAGTGGTTCGAGTCCTGGCTTGTATTGCTTTTTTCTTTGGCCAGTCTCCAGCCTTGTCACAAGAACTAATTGATGACGTAACGATTGAGAAAATCGACAACCTGACCAAGCAAATTTTGCTCAAAGAGATTGCTTTGGAGAGGTTCACGTTGCATTACACTCTGGAAGCGGCTAAGCAAGGACGTTGGAAAGGTTGGCGCTATGCCGGGCTGCAAGAGATGAACACTGGTCTTGGTTTAGCCGGGGGGATTTTGTCTACTGCAAATAGGGCCCATGTCCTCCATCACCCTGAAAAATTACATGTGCATGTGCAGGAAGCTGCCAATTTCATTCCAGCGATTGGCTCGATAATAGGAGCCGGCGCTGCTGCAGGTGAATTTGGCATCAATTCATACCATGACATCACGGCCCGCAAACATGGCTTTTCACCTGGTGCTTCTCTCAAGCGGGTGAAGGCGCTCAAGGATGAAATTCTAAGTCTTATCGGCGAGAGGCAACGTCTGGTTGATCAAGGTGCCACTGATGCAAACTTAGATAGATATGTGCAAACCTTCAATGTTGAAGGCAAAGTTCTGCGCGATATGCTTGACCAGTCACTGCAAGAGTTCAGCCGCTACCATGTAGGAGCCAGGCGCTTACTTGCTTTTCAGCAATGCCAGTATCTTTTTGATGTGGCCAAATATACAACCAATGCTATTGGCTTTGACTTTGCCTATGATTCCTTGCATAAACACCAGCGAATTTATAACGGCAGAGCTGGTGTACTCTTTGCAGTATCAGGACAGTTGACAATGATGGCCCCTATTCTTAGCCGTCTTTTCGGTTGGGAAGTTGCCTTACTAACCAGGCGTCGAGTCAATAAGATGTTGCCCGAAGTGCTGGATGCAAATATTGCCACATTTCAGTCTGATCTAAATGCTTTAGACAAAATAGTTAAAGACAAAACCTCAGCTGACGAAGCAGTGGCTGCCGTTACGGAAAGACAAGGCATATTCGATTTGCATGAAAAGTCCTTTTCCAATGCCATTCGTGCTGAGGAGAAAAAACTTGCTGCAGCTAAGCTCACTGCTACTGAAAATGTGACTGCTGGTCTATTTGTCGGTGCCTCGAAGACTGCACAGTCAGTGTTTTTCCTAATACCGGGTTATGACAATCGTTATAACAGCAAAACAGCGAGGGCCGGACGAGTAACAAATGACATGCTCTTCACGGCAGCCGTAGTCGGTCTTCCGGCAGGTGGATTCTCAATGATTGATACGCTTAGGATCCAAGTACAAGGAGAGATTCGTCGTCACAAGGCTGTCAAAGCTGGTGTCTTGCCTGCGCAGATAGCAGCTAAGCGACTTAAGGAATTGGATGATATTGAGCGTAACCTGAAAATCAATTGACAAAAGAGCCAGGCAATCGCCTGGCTCTTTTGCTTTGACTCTTTGTCTTTAACCAGCTGAGGTAAATGACCCTTCGCCGATTGGAGGATAGATATCCTCTTCCTCTTCTTCTTCTTCCGATGGCGATTGGTGACCTTGGAAGCCTGTTCCGGCTGGAATTAAGCGACCGATGATCACGTTTTCCTTCAAGCCACGCAGCCAGTCTTTTTTGCCTTCGACGGCAGCTTCGGTCAAGATTCTGGTTGTTTCCTGGAAGGAAGCAGCTGAGATGAAGCTTTCCGTGTTCAAGCTGGCTTTGGTGATACCGAGAAGGACTGGTTGCCAGCTTGCTTCTCTGAGACCGGCAGATTTAGCTTTTTCGTCTTCGATATCAGCATCAAAACGCTCAAGCAATTCGCCCGGCAGCAAGATGGTTTCGCCTGGTTCGTCTACGCGCACTTTGCGTGTCATTTGTCTGACAATCACTTCGATGTGTTTGTCGGCAATGTCTACACCCTGTGAGCGGTATACGGACTGCACTTCATCCACGAGGAATTTCTGAGCAGCTTCGATATTGATCAAGCGCACGATATCGTGTGGGTTTGGTGGTCCGTCTGTGAGTGCCCTACCGACTGTGATGTCTTCACCGTCTTCAACGATGATGTTCAATCCTGACGGTATGGCTATCTCTTCTTCGCCGCCTTCCGGATAGGTAACAATCAAACGAGTGATGTCATCTTCCGTGACCACGCGGGCACGTCCAGCACGCTCTGCAAGAATTGCAGATTCTTTCGGCTTACGAGCTTCCAGAAGTTCTTCAACTCTTGGTAGACCCTGCACGATGTCCCCTGTCTTCTGGCGTTCGAAGATGAGTGTGGCAAGCAAGTCACCACGCTGCACCAGTTGTCCGTCATCTGTTTGCAGTTGTGTGTTACCAGAGATCAGGTAAGGACGTCCCTTACGGATGGTCACTTCGCCGTCAGCTACATTCACAACCTGACCGGAATGGCTGGCTGTTGAGCCTTTGGATAAGGCGTCTTCGTCGCGCAACAGGTCGCCAACCTTGACGGATGGGCTATTCTTCACCTTTTGGTGAATTTGCTGTTCTTCGGTAATTAGAAGGACACGGCGCTCGTCAGACTTGGACAATTGCACGCGGGCTGGTGTTTTGGTGAGCACCTGAGTTGTAGCAATTGCACCGCCTGGTGGAATTTCCTGGCGATCTTCAACTGCCAGCAGTGTGACGTTGAATTCGCTGTCGCGCCTCAAGAGGATGTTTTCTTTGACGACGATGTGTAGATCTTCGTTTTCAACTTCCACTGTTCCCTTGAGTCCTTGCAATTGACCTTGCATTTGCAGAACTAAGGATGTACGAGTGAGGGCCGCCCCTTGCAGGTTGCGCACTTTCTCGCGATCGCGGAACAAGAGCTGAGTGACGCTTCTCAAGCTAATCTTTTCGTCAGTAGCTTTGTATTTGAATTTAGTCTCTCTTGGTTCAATCCAGTATTCATCTACTGGGCGGACCAGGACAAAGCTCGATCCATCTTCACGCTCAAGGACATTGATCATCTGGCGCTTCTTGGTCTTATGTCCTTCGAGGAACTCAACACCAACGTCGACGATTTCGCCGTCTCTGACTTTCAATTCAGAAGGATCAGCTATTGCTACGATATCTCCTGGACGAACTATCACTTCGTGGATGATGTCGTTGTCGGCAACGATTTCAACTACGCCGTCCATGTGGGCAAATACGTCTTTGACCACTTCTTGTCCGGCAGTGACGATGTCACCGGATTCAACCATCTTCAAGGAAGCATCCTTGGAGAGGAAGTGAGTTTCTTCAGGGATGAAGAGCAAGCGACCTGGCTTGGTCACTACGCGACGATCGTCTGTTTCGACTCCGTCGTATATGACTTCGCCGCCGCAGGTAACAGCATTGACACCATCATCAACCAATTCGGATACGATTTTGCCGTTTTCTACGGTTTCATCGTGTACGACTTTGATTGTGTAGGCTTCTTTGGTCTTTGCCACCTTCCAGGCGGAGCTTTGCTTGCCGAGTTCGAGCTTGGCATTGGCTGCACCAACTGAAGCGATAACAACGTTGATTTCCTTACCTTCGATTAGCTTAGCGACTGTCTTTTTGCCTTGCTTGACGTTTTGTGTTTTCAGATCTGTACCGAAACGCACTTCACCGCCATGCTCGGATGCGATTGTGATCTCAGCCAGAACATCGCCTGGAACCACGTCTTGTCCGTCTTTGACGACAACACGGGCACCTGATGGCAGGTTGTACACGTCACCTTCCAGTACCCAGATGATACCGGCGCGGCTGGCTGTACGGGAAATGTTGCCTTGACGGTCGCGCTTTTCGTCAGCTTGGAAGCCTTGGAAGGAGACACGGCCTGAGATATCAGCGGTGATATCTTTGCTGGCTTTTTCGGTCAAGTTCTTCTTGGCGCCCACTGCTTCGTGTTCGGCAATGACCTGACCTTGGGTGACTTCAGTACCAGTGGCAACCATGATCAAAGCACCAGTTGGCAATGAGAAGGATTCTTCTTTCTTGCCGCTGCCGACTTTGATGGCACCATCACGGGTGGTTTGCTCTACCTGGTCACCGTAAGCTGTACGCACCGAGCGGGTTGGCACCTTGTAGGAAACTTCACCGGCCATAGGAGCTTTGATCTGAATACGGCTGCTGCCACCGGCCACGGCTCCACCTGTGTGGAATGTTCTCATTGTGAGCTGTGTTCCAGGTTCACCGATTGACTGAGCGGCAATGATACCGATTGCTTCGCCTACATCGACGTTCTTGTTGGTGGTCAATGACCAGCCGTAGCACTTCTGGCAGACGCCGTATTGGCTTATGCAGCCCAGAGGTGAACGGATTTGAACGCTTCTTATCTTGGCTTTATCGAGAGCAGAAGCTGCTTTTCTATCGATAAGTTGACCTTTCTGAACGACCACTTCACCATCTGAGCTGACCATGTCGGCGGCAGCTACACGGCCGAAGGCACGCTCGGACAAGCCGACGATAACCTTATCGCCTTCCATAATTGGTTGCATTTTTACTGAACGTGTTGTTCCGCAATCGAGATCGCGGACGATAACGTCTTGAGCAACGTCAACCAGACGTCTGGTTAGGTAACCGGAGTCAGCTGTTTTCAGAGCTGTATCTACAAGACCCTTACGAGCACCGTAGGAGGAGATGATGTATTCAGTAACGTTCAAGCCTTCGCGGAAGTTTGCCTTAATGGGCAAGTCGATGATCTGACCTTGAGAGTCAGCCATCAAGCCACGCATACCGACCAACTGACGGACCTGAGAGATATTACCTCTGGCGCCGGAGAAGGCCATCATGTACACAGGGTTCATGCGGTCGAAGTTGTCGACCACTTCACGAGTCAATTGGTCAGTTGTTGCCGACCAGGTATCGATAACCTTGTTGTAGCGTTCAACTTCGGTAATTTCACCGCGCTCGTAACGACGCTGGGCTCCTTCAATTTCCTTCTCGGCGGCCGAGATCAAGCCGCGCTTGGTCTCCGGTACTTCCAAGTCTTCAATTGAAATAGTTACGCCGGCTTTGGTGGCGAACTTGAAGCCCAAGTCTTTGAGCGAGTTGGCCACTTCGGCAGAACGGGCTGTGCCGTACTTTTCGTACAGTTCAGCTAGAAGCGAACCTAGCTTCTTCTTGTCCACCGTTTGGTTGATGAAGGCGATCGTGTCTTTTCTATCTTGGCTCATGCCGATTATTTCCTTATGACAATGATTTCTTTGTATGCTCCGGCTTCATTTCATTCCGCCTTCGCCTGCCTTCCGGCAATCCATCTTTGCTCCGCTGCTGATTGCTCCTCGCAATCATTCGCTTCGCGTCATTTACATTCCTTAGCTGACTGCAATTAGTGCTTCTCTGATTGCTTCATTGAAGATGATGCGACCAGGTGTGGTGTCGATGGTTGTGCCATCGATATCACGCACTTTTATTTTGGCGTGCAAGTCAACTACGCCTACTTCGTACGCAGAGCGTGCTTCAGCCAGGGAGAAGAAGCGCATTCCAGCACCTCTACAGATTTTCGGATTATCCGAACCTGGCTTGTCGATGGTTAGGTAGTAGATACCCAAAACCATGTCCTGCGTTGGTGTGATTGTGGGACGGCCTGTAGCCGGCAAAAGAACGTTGTTGGAAGCAAGCATCAACATATGAGCTTCTGCTTGTGCTTCAACGGACAACGGTACGTGAACAGCCATTTGGTCACCGTCGAAGTCGGCGTTGAATGCCGAACAGACGAGTGGGTGCAATTGGATGGCACGTCCTTCGACCAATACTGGTTCGAAGGCTTGGATGCCCAGTCTGTGCAGGGTTGGGGCGCGGTTTAAGAGTACCGGGTGTCCTTGAATTACTTCTTCAAGAATTTCCCAGACGACTGTTGATCCACGTTCAATCTGCTTCTTGGCGGATTTGATGTTTTGAACGATTTGACGTTCGATGAGCTTGTTGATCACGAATGGCTTGAAGAGCTCCAAGGCCATTTCACGCGGTAGACCGCACTGGTTTAGTTTCAGTGTTGGTCCAACGACGATAACCGAACGACCGGAGTAGTCAACGCGCTTACCGAGCAAGTTTTGACGGAAACGACCTTGCTTACCTTCGATGATGTTCGAGAGTGATTTCAATGGTCTGTTGTTTGGTCCAACCACTGTACGACCACGGCGGCCGTTGTCGATCAAAGCGTCAACTGCTTCCTGCAACATACGCTTTTCGTTGCGCACGATGATTTCAGGAGCGCCCATCTCGAGCAATCTTGCCAGACGGTTGTTGCGGTTGATAACGCGGCGGTAGAGGTCGTTCAAGTCGGATGTGGCAAAGCGTCCACCATCCAACTGCACCATTGGGCGCAAATCTGGAGGTGTGACTGGCAGAACATCCAAAACGATCCAGGTTGGATCGGTATTGGAATTGATCAGAGCCTCAACCAAGCGCAAACGCTTGATTATTTTGGCGCGCTTCTGTTGGCTGCCGCCTGATCCGGCTAGCTCATCACGCAATGTCTTGGACAATTCTTTCAGTCCTGGGACATCTAATAATTTGCCTCTGTCTTCTTTGTTTTCGTTCTTGTCGTATACCGGTCTAGCTATTTCGTTCAATAGCTGTTTGATCGCTTCAGCACCAATGCCTACGTCAAACTGGATGTTTTGATCATCCAAGAGCTTGTCGTATTCTTCTTCGGTCAACAACTGGTTCTTATGCAGATCAGGTGCGTTGCCTGGGTTGGTGACGATGTAAGCATTGAAGTAGATTACTTGTTCGAGATCTCTCAAAGGCAAGTCCAGCAAAAGACCGATATAGCTGGGGATGCCCTTCAGGTACCAGATGTGGGTAACAGGCGCCGCTAAGCGGATATGACCCATTCTGTGACGACGAACTTTAGAGTCGGTAACTTCGACACCGCAGCGTTCGCAAGTAATACCTTTGTGGCGCACACGTTTGTATTTGCCGCAATAGCATTCCCAATCTTTGGATGGTCCAAAGATACGCTCGCAGAAAAGACCGTCCTTTTCTGGTTTCAGAGTACGGTAGTTAATCGTCTCAGGCTTGGTTACTTCGCCGTGCGACCAGCTAAGAATGCGGTCAGGAGATGCAATCCCGATCTTGATGTAATCGAACCTATCAATACTTGTAGCCATTGTGACCGAACAACCTCCGGATATATATTTGGGACAAAGACCAGACTAGACTTCTTCAGCCGCCGACTCTTCGTCAGCTGCGTCATCGCCTAAGCCCAAATCAATCGATACCTCATTCATTACAGCAACGCCTTCGGATTCCTCTGGCTCGCTAACTGCAACCCCGGTGGCCGGGATCATAGTTTGGCGTGTGAGTTCAGCCAATTCGGTTTCCATGCCGATGTCCCCAAATGGGCTTACTCGGCGCATGCCGCGTGGTCTTACGTCTTCGACTTCAACCATCAAATCAACTTCTTGCTCTTCGCCATCACGGGTGTGTTTGGCAACGGAGACATCCAAGCCGATTGATTGCAATTCGCGGACGAGCACTTTGAACGACTCTGGAATTCCAGGACGTCGAAGATTCTCACCCTTAACGATGGATTCGTAAGCCTTGGAGCGGCCGTTGACGTCGTCAGACTTGATGGTCAACATTTCCTGCAAGGAATAAGCGGCCCCGAATGCTTCCAGTGCCCAACATTCCATTTCTCCAAGACGCTGTCCGCCGAACTGAGCCTTACCACCTAATGGCTGCTGTGTTACCAGCGAGTAAGGTCCTGTTGAACGCGCGTGGATCTTGTCGTCAACCAAGTGCACCAGCTTCATCATGTAGATGCGGCCGACTGTTACTGGGTTGTCGAACTTGTCGCCGGTACGACCATCGTAGATGGTTATTTTACCGTCGTCGCCTACCCACGGTGTGCCTGCCTTCGCCTTGCCTTCTTTGATTTCGCGGTGAACGAGGTTGGTGGAAGCTTCGGCTTCGAACATTTCGTCGAATGGCGGCACTTCGTAGTGCAAGCCTGTGAGCATGGCAGCCAATCCGAGAAGTGTCTCGAATGTCTGTCCGACGTTCATACGGCTTGGTACACCAAGCGGGTTGAGGACGATGTCTACAGGGGTGCCGTCCGGCAGGAATGGCATGTCTTCCGGTGGAAGAATCTTAGCCACGATACCTTTGTTGCCGTGACGTCCTGCGACTTTGTCGCCGACCGAGATTTTACGCTTCTGGGCAATATAGACACGTACTACCTTGTTAGCAACAGGTGGTAGTTCGTCGCCTTTTTCACGATCAAAGACTTTGACGTCTACGACACGACCACCTTCACCGTGCGGAACGCGCAGTGAGTTGTCGCGTACATCGCGAGCCTTTTCACCGAAGATTGCTCGTAAGAGTTTTTCTTCCGGTGGGTGCTCTGATTCGCCCTTCGGTGTGATTTTTCCGACCAGAATGTCATCCGGATAAACACGTGAGCCAATGCGCACGATGCCGTTTTCATCCAAGTGTCTGAGCGACTCTTCCGAGACGTTTGGCACTTCGCGAGTAATCTCTTCCGGACCTAGTTTGGTTGAACGGGCATCGATCTCCAATTTCTCAATGTGAATGGAGGTCAATACATCGTCGGTAACCAGACGTTGGCTGATCAAGATAGCGTCTTCGAAGTTGTAGCCTTCCCATGGCATAAATGCCACGAGCAAGTTACGTCCTACAGCCAATTCACCAGACTTGGTGGCAGCACCGTCAGCAATAATCTGACCTGTTTTTACTACTTGTCCGACTTCTACCATCGGCTTTTGGTTCAAGCAGGTGTCCTGGTTGGACCTCTGGAACTTGGACAGTTTGCAGTCAACAAGTTTGCCATCAGTCGTACGGATACGGATGATGTTGCCTGTGACTAATTCAACTGTGCCATCTACATGGGACAAGAGCACCATACCCGAGTCACGGGCTGCTTGCTTCTCGATACCGGTTGTAACCAGTGCACGCTCAGTCTTAATCAGCGGAACTGATT
>SBAT01000322.1 GCA_005240105.1 Chloroflexota bacterium | reverse complement strand
GTGGAAGGCTGAACCAGCTAGCCCATAACCAAGCAAAGCTACGTTAAGAGTCTTATTGTTCATATACCTCCAAAGGCAGACCATCTGGGTCAAAGAAGAAAAAGAATTCCTTGCCTGTAATTTCATCCAGGCGAATTGGTTCGCAGGTTACGCCATTATCCTCAAGATGAGTCCTGACCTTGTGCACATCGGCAACCTGAAAAGCCAAATGTCTCAAGCCGCAAGCTTCCGGTCTGGTAATGCGTGCTGGAGACTCGGGGAAAGAAAAGAGTTCTATCTGGTCGTGAGGACCTACCTTTAAGTCTAATTTGTAGGAATCGCGCTCCTGACGGTAAGTCTCCTTTATGACAGGAAAACCAAGTATTCGACAATAGAAATCCTTGGCTTTTGAATAATCGGAACAAATGATAGCCGCATGGTGAATTTTGTTGAGCATTTTGAAAACCGCAAGAAACTGGTGAACTATTGTCCTGCACAATCATTGAATTGCTGAGCGGATTAAGAATCTTGTTCTACTTGTCTTCACCGGTCTTAACCTTTTGTAGTTCTAGGAAAAACCCTGTTTTCAGGCAACCCTCGAAGGCGTAGGCTAGATGCAGTAAAAGCCATGGGGGCTAAAGCTTATGTTTAAATCTTCTAAAAGGGCTCAGCGAGCCCTGACCTTTGTCGCGTCTTTGGGACTTATTCTCTCATCGTCCTGGCTAGCCTATGCGCAACAATCTACGCCAATTAAGCAGGTAAGGTCAGTAAAAAGAATAGGTTCAATTCCGGCTGCTCGACCAGCCAGCGGCAAGCCTATTAAGTCTATAGATCAATTTGGTAAAGAAGACTCCGGTTCGCTTTCTGCTATCACTCCTAGCGGCAAGCAGTTGGGCAAGTGTCCTCTGAAGCACACGGATGTATCGGCTGAAATTTCCGGATTTGTGTCCCGAGTAAAAGTTGTACAACAGTTTGAGAACCCATTTTCGGAAAAAATTGAAGCTGTCTATACATTTCCACTCTCCGAGACAGGCGCTGTGGATGAGATGTTGATGAAGGTAGGCAAAAGGACAATTAAAGGTGAAATCAAAAAGCGGGAAGAGGCGCGAGAAATCTATGAACGGGCAAAGGCGACAGGGCATGCTGCATCTCTTTTGGATCAGGAAAGAACAAATATATTCACGCAGTCGGTAGCTAACATAAAACCCGGCGAAACCATTGAAATTACAATTTCATATGTTGATTTATTGCCCTATGAAGCAGGCAATTTTAGTTTTGCATTTCCCACTGTAGTTGGTCCGCGTTTTATCCCTGGTGAGGCAATCGGCAAGCAGGGAACAGGTTTTGCCGGTGATACCGATCGGGTGCCTGATGGATCACGCATTACGCCGCCTGTTACACCCAAGGGTACACGTGCCGGGCATGACATTTCAATTTCTGTTGACATTGAAGCCGGTGTGCCAATTCTTGATTTGCAATCGAAATTGCATGAAGTGGCAATTTTGAAAAATGGAGACCGGAAAGCTATAGTCACCTTGAAGGACAAGGCGACAATCCCCAATAAGGATTTTGTTCTTAACTGGCAAGTTGCCGGGGACAAACTTAAAAGTGGTTATTTGACGCACAAAACAGGCGACAAAGGCTACTTCTCGCTAATGATTTTGCCACCAAAGCGCGTTACTCCCGAGACTGTGGCACCGAAAGAAATGATCTTCTTGATTGATTGTTCGGGGTCACAGTCCGGAGCGCCGCTGGAGAAAGCTAAGGAAACTATGAGTTACATCCTGGATCATATGAATGCCAATGATACGTTTCAAGTCATTTCGTTTAGTGATCACCTAAAGATTCTCTTCGACAAACCAGAAATTGCGGATGCTGCCATGCGCGCTCAAGCAAGAAAGTTTATTGCCGGACTTAGCGCCGATGGTGGCACCTGGATGGCGCCGGCTGTGGAAAAGGCAGCTTCCATTCCAACCGATGGTAATCGTTTGAGAATAGTTACTTTCATGACAGATGGCTATGTCGGCAACGATTTTGAAATAATCGGCATGGTGAAGAAATTGCGCGGCACTTCTCGCTGGTTTCCATTTGGCACTGGCAATGGCGTCAATAGGATGCTCATTGACATGATGGCCAAAGAAGGGGGAGGTGAAGCGGAGTATGTTTTGCTAAATAGCTCAGGAGCTGAGGTTGGACGTAAATTCTATGAACGTATTTCTTCGCCCGTCCTCACCGATGTAAAAATTGATTTTGGCGGGCTTGCTGTGAAGGATGTCTTCCCGCAACAAGTATCCGATGTGTGGGCGGAAAAACCGCTATACATAAAGGGCTGCTATACCAGAGCCGGAGCCGGTACTGTAACTATTTCCGGATACAACGGTGGCAAGCCGTATATGGAAAAACTGGCCGTTAGCTTTCCAGCCAAACAAATTGATAACTCCGTATTGGGGTCGGTTTGGGCACGGGCTAAAGTAGATCAACTGATGTCGGCCGATTGGTTTGGTGCTCAACAGGGTGGTGTTAAGGACGAATTGAAAAAGGAGATAGTAGCCACCGCTCTTGAACATCACATTATGACCCAGTACACGTCATTTGTGGCTGTTGAAGAGAAAACAATAGTTGAAGGTGGAAAGCCGAGGACGGTGACTGTGCCGGTTGAAATGCCGGACGGTGTCTCCTATGAAGGTGTTTTTGGTGACGCTTGCGCTGATGCTGCTTGTCCGCCTCCGCCAGCTTGTAGTTCCGTGGGCGGCGGAAGCTTTCGTCGAGCGGAAGCCTGCTCTAAAACAAGGTTCTATGGCGCAGGCTATGGTGGAGGACGGGCCAACGGCTCAGGAGCTCCTAGTCCATTATCTATTGTTGATAATCGTCCATTACTGGCTGCCCAGAAAGATGTGGACCATGGCCCGTACATGGCCGATTTGCAGCGGCGTATTAAGCGTGCTTGGTTCCCGCCAAAAGGCAATGAGTCGAAACGAGTAGTTGTTGTATTCAAGGTTCATAGTGACGGGCGCCTTTCACATCTGCGCTTGGAGAAGCCCTCCGGTATAGCAATTGTTGATCAGGCGGCTTTGAAAGCTGTTGAAGGAGCCTCACCATTTAAGCCGCTGCCGGAGGGTTCGCCAAGTGATGTGGATATTCAATTCACGTTTGACTACAATCTATTTGGTGGTGGCGGAAGAGGAGTATTCAGTAGCCGAAATATTGAATTGAATAACCGTTCGTCAATGAAGTATAAGGATTTGTCGAAATTAGATAAATCACTGATTGCAGTTCTGGCTTCATACGGCCGTGGGCTGAAGAACGGCAAGGTCGCCGGAATTGAAATCCACAACGGCAGTATAAATGTCCGCATCCTTGTTGCTAAAATTTCCCCGGCAATCATAAGCGAATTGACAAAACTAGGATTGCAAAATGCAGTGCCAAATAAACAAGCACTAGTTGTAACTGGTGTCATAGCTGTTGAGAAATTAGAGAAGCTTGTCGATATGGTAGATGTGCTATATGTCAGAGCAGCTAGCTAGGAGGCAGAAAGGCTGCGTAGCACAGGAACAGTCCAATGGCGATACCAAATATGCCAATGAAGACCGCTATTAAGAAATTACGCGCAGCTATTGAACTGCGAATAAAGAATGCTCCGCCGCCTATGTAAACCAGTCCGAGGATGAAGGAGAGAACTCTTTCCACAGTAAGGACTTAGCTCTTGTGTCTTGGTGGCATGCTTAAATGGCTGGCTAAGGCAACAGCGACAAATATAGAGAAGCCAACTTGCAGGAACAAGACTAGAAAAAGAATTGTTTTGTCCTCTGTTGGTAATTGTTCCATGGAGCCAAGCTGATCGACTTTGGGTTTAACTGTGGGCATATTACTAGGGCTTGCAGTTTGAGCAAAAGTAGCAAGCTCGGATATTCCTGCAAAGGTTAGAGCTGTTAAAGCGCTCAGGAAAAGAGTTTTTAGGGCTTTCACGTTCAGCATCACACTCTCCTCAAATTAAAAACCTTAGCTCATAGCCTACGTATCAATCATATACCCTACACCTATTTTACGGCCCACCGCACTGCAAGCGCCCTGGTAATCCCGGATGGACATCATCGTGGTTAATGACCACAGGAAGGCGGTTTCTGCCCCAGTTTCCCTTGTTTTTCTCGAATATGCCGGGAATTTTTGTTTTGCAAAAACTGCACTTATTGCCTTTAAGCCGATAAACGCCAAGTTCAAACCAGTCACGCTCTATCAGACACTCATGGCATTTGGGACAATAAGTACTCTCCCTTTCCACGTCATAGACATTTCCTACGTAGGCAAATTTAATTCCAGCTTCGATTGCCTGGTTGCGGGCCCTGATAAGCGTTGCGTGTGGAGTTGGCGGTCTATTCAATTTAAAATCTGGATGATAGGCGGTGAAATGTATAGGCACATCATCGCCAAGATTGTTCAAAATCCAATCGCACATGCGAGCGATTTCTTCGGCCGAATCATTTTCCTCGGGGATTACAAGATTGGTAATTTCAAACCAAACGCCAGTTTCTTTTTTCAACCATTTGAGTGTATCGAGGACCGGATCAAGATGTGCCAGGCAGAGATGTTGGTAGAAGAGTTCTGTAAAGGCCTTCAGATCTACATTAGCTGCATCCATCACCGAATAAAATTCCGGTCGCGCCTCGGGCGTTATATATCCCGCTGTGACGGCAATTGTCTTAATACCCCGCTCGTGACAGGCTTTGGCCGTGTCGATTGCATATTCCGCCCATAACACAGGATCATTGTAAGTAAACGCCACCGACTTACATTCAAGCTTGACTGCTGCTTCGGCAATTTCATCAGGTGTGGCTTTCTCTGAAAGCGCTGCTATCTCACGGGATTTACTGATTGACCAATTTTGACAGAAGCGGCATCCCAGGTTGCATCCAGCAGTGCCGAATGATAAAACACTGGAGCCCGGCAAGAAGTGGTTTAAAGGTTTTTTCTCTACTGGATCAACACAGAAGCCGGTGCTCATGCCGTATGTAGTTAAGATCATTTCGCCGCCAATATTTTGACGCACGAAACAGAAACCCCTGTCGCCGTCTTTCATGACACACTGACGCGGGCAAAGATTGCACTTGATGCGCGCGCCATCTTCCACTGGATGCCACCAGCGACCGGGATATTTTCCAACTAAACTTTCATCAATCATGGGTAATTAAGCGCCAAGCCTATATTTCCCAGTATAACAACTTAAGAACAAGCCCTCCCCAATAAGCGAACAACAAGCTACAGCGAGAATGGAGGATTGCGATAGAGCAATCCGAAATGGAGCGTGGGTTGCTGGACGGCAAGCGAAGGTGGAGACGAAGCGTTATTCATAACGCGTAGTCGGAACCGGAGCGTTAATAATAAAGATTACCCCAGACGGCTTCTAGCTGATCCATGGTTTTGAAAAGTGTTGTACGCATGTGTTTATCTTTAGTGCAGTACGCCTGCCAATACAGGTCCCACCATTCGCCGTAGGCTTTCTCGCGACCCTTTGTGGACTCTTCATCTAATACTTCCTGTCCCAGGATCATTGGCTTCATAGGACATGCCGTTTCCGTGCATTCGACGGGCGGGAAGTCCTCAGGAGTCAGGTTGGCGCCCTTGTTGAGCCAGGCTTGAGTGATATTCATTACGGTTGCTGGATAGAGGTGTTTAATCTCCATACGGAAAATGTCGTCTGCGCGACGGCAGCGCTCGGGATAGAATTCGACATATCCATCTTCGGGAAACTGGGATTTGGCTGGCACGTGCTGGCCATCAACACCCATTACTACCAGGTGTCCAGGGAAGCTGGTGATCATCTTGTCGAACATGGCTTGCTGGATGCGGCGCCAGAGCTGCCTGGTTAATTTGAAGTGCCCGTTCTCCGCTATCGACAGTGCCGCATTAACTACCTTGAGACAGTGGGCAAGCCGATAAAGGTCCGGATTTTCGATATGTTGGTCGAGGAGGCGGTAATAACGATAAGACTCATCCAGAGCTAACTTATCGCGACGATCCATTCGTGACACGGTTACCCTCCCAGGGGAATAAGTCAATTTTTACTGGCACTGACTTTATACCCAGGCATAGATAAAACTCTCTGCCGCGGCTCGTTTCAAGCAATTTTCTTTGATTAAATTCCGCGTTCTAAGCCATATTTGGCTAAAACCGCATCCCAGTGCCCTTGGGCTTTTAAGATTAGCTCCGCTACCTCGCGGACAGCGCCTGCACCACCGGAGAGATTCGTTACATAATCAGCGGTCGATTTAATCTCCGGGCGCGCATTGGCGACAGCTATGCCCAGTCCGGCACGGTTAATCTGTGGGGCATCTGGAAAATCATCGCCGATAAAGGCTGTTTGAGTGTCATTGACGCCGGACTTGCCGAGGATTTCCTCGTAAGATGCCAGTTTGTTAAGGTGTCCCTGATAGATGTATTTCATGCCCAGGATAGTTGCGCGTTCGACTACGGCTGGTGAC